>JABDQU010000185.1 GCA_013042105.1 Boseongicola sp. | reverse complement strand
CAAAGAAAGTGTCGAAAGCGTCGAGCGCGCGGATCGAGAGGATCTCGCCGCCGAGACGTCGTTTGCCGGAGCGGGGTGACGGTGGGGGTTGCAGCGTTTCGCCGCTGTCATCGAGGAGATAGAACTCCAACTCGGTCGCGGCGACCACGGACCAGCCACGGTCTGCAAAACGGTCGAGGACCAGTTTCAGGGCGTGGCGGGGATCACCGGCGAAAGGGTCACCGGCTTCAGTATACATCCACATCGGCAAAAGCGCGGTTGGATTTGAGAGCCATGGCATAGGCACAAACCCACGTTCGGTCGGGCGGAGAATGCCGTCGCGATCGCCGCTTTCGAAGACCAGTGGACTGTCTTCGATGTCATCTCCCCAGATGTCGACGTTCAGCACAGACAAGGGCATGCGCGTCGTGCCTTCGAGCGCTTTGGCTGCGAACCCCGACGGCATGCGCTTGCCGCGCGCCTGACCGTTCAGATCGGCGACAGCGGTGGTCACCGTGCGAACCTGTGGGTTGTTCTTCAGCCAGTCGTCCATCGTTGTCACCGAATGATTTGCGGGCGGTAGCGAATGCGCTTTGCCTCCTGCGGCATATGCCTGTTCAGGCGCTTGTTGACCAGTGTGAAGATGCCGATGATCGTGAGCGTTAAAAGGATGAAATAGAAGGCGACAATGGGGTAGGGGATGAATGGATTGAAGGTCTTATCCGCAAAGTAATTGGCGTAATAGAGCGCGTCGCCGCGTTGTTGCCATGCGGGAAAGCCCGAGAAGAAGACCAGCGTTGTGGAGTGAAATAGGAAGATCGCCTCGTTGGTGTAAGACGGCCAAGCAAGGCGCAGCATGGTGGGGAAGGTGATGCGTCGGAAGCGGCTCCATCCGGTGATGCCGTAAGCGTCGGCGGCTTCGAGGTCGCCCTTGGGGATTGAGCGTAGCGCGCCGTAAAAGATCTCGCCTGAGTAGGCGGCGGTGTTGAGGAACAACACGATCAGGGCGCCCGCCCAGGCGCGCGTAAGCCAGCCCGTTTCAGCCGTCATGCCGAAGATTTCAATGCCTCCGCGGGGCAGGAGGACGAGGGCTTCGTAGGCGAGGAAGAACTGGATAAAGAGCGGCGAGCCCCGGAAGATGAAGATGAACCAGTCGCAGGGTTTTCGGATGAACGGGTTCCCGGCGGCTTTGCCGAGCGCGACCGCCGTGGCGAGGAAAAATCCGCTGCTCAGGGCAAGAAGGCCGAAGTAAATGTTCCAGATCAGGCCCGAGCCGATCAGGGTAAATTGCTGACAGAGAGTGAAATCTGAGCGCGGCAGCAGGCGTTCGCCGATGCCGATTGAGCGCAGGCCGTAGTCGGCGATGGTTTCCCAGCAACTCATGCGACACCTTTGCGAAGATCTTCGCCCGCCGAGGTTGCCTGCCCGTGTGACAAGCGTCTGTTTACGCGTGTCAGAACGCGTTCGGAGATCGCGGTGAGGCCGAGGTAGAAGACGAGCAAACCGAGGAAATAATAGAGCCGCCAGTCGGGGTGTGGGTATTCAAAGACCGCACCTTTCGTGCCGCCAAGTTCGCGCGCCCAGTAGACGATATCTTCGACGCCAAGGAGGAACAAAAGCGGCGTCGCCTTGATAAGGATCATCCAGACGTTTGAGAGGCCGGGCAAGGCGTAGACCCACATTTGCGGCACGAGAATGCGCCAGAAGGCTTGGCGTTGCGTCATGCCGTAGGCTTCGGCGGTTTCCATTTGGGCGCGCGGAACGGCGCGCATGGCACCGAAAAGGACGTTGGCCGCGAAGGCTCCGAAGACGATGGAGAAGGTCAGAACGGCGAGCGAGAAACCGTAAACTTCATGGACCCATTGGGGGGCATTCGATAGTGGCAGTTTGGCGCTTTGGCAGACGACGAAATCGCTGCCTTGGCGGATGGCGTCGGGCCAGTCTGGGCATTTGACCTTGTGGCGCAGGTACTCAAACGCCTGATCGAGCGCTATGACGAAAAAGAGGAAAAACGCGATATCGGGCACGCCGCGGACGATGGAGGTATAGCCTTTGCCAAGCCAGCTGATCGGCAGGATGCGGCTGCGGGAGGCCATCGCGCCAGCAAATCCGAAGGCGAGTGCGATGGGGGCTGTGATGGCGAGCAAGAGGAGCACCGTTCCGAAAGACGTATAGGCAATGAGGTGCTTGCCGTTGGTCAGGTAACAGGCAAACCATTGAGCCGTTTCGAGCGTGCTTGGGTCGGTGCAAAAGGAAAAGATGGTGCAGTCCCCGCGTCGGGCTGGTTGGGGCGTGAGTTCGCCCCAACCTGTCGTTTTAGCGCCGGATTACCACTGGCTGCTGACTTCCCATTTCGCGATCATCGCGTTCAGGGTGCCGTCGTCTTTCATCGACTGGATGGCTGCGTCGAACTTGGCGCGCAACTCACCGTCGCTTTCGCGCACGCCCATGCCGACACCGCCACCAAGGGCGACCGGGTCACCGACAACCATCAGGTCGCCGTTGGCTTCGATGGCCGTTGCGATGAAGCTATCGTCGGCAAGAACCGCGTCGACTTCGCCGTTGATCACGGCTGCGATGGTCTCGTCAGGGGA
>JABDQU010000035.1 GCA_013042105.1 Boseongicola sp. | reverse complement strand
ATCAAACAAGGAGGATGCTGCCCATGTTCACCCGTGCCATTCTGGCCAGTGCAGGCATTTTTGCTGCCACGCTGGCCTCCGCTCAGGAAAATGTGCCTTTCGCACTCGATTGGAAATTCGAAGGCCCCGCCGCGCCATACTTTGCGGCAATCGACAACGGCCACTTCGCCGACGCAGGACTTGAGGTCGAAGTTGCTGCCGGCCAAGGTTCGCTTGATGCGATCCCGAAGGTTGCGACAGGCGCTTTCCCGGTAGGCTTTGCCGACATCAACAGCCTTATCAAGTTTCTCGACCAGAACCCCGGCGCGCCGGTGACGGCCGTGATGATGGTTTATGACAAGCCGCCTTTCGCGATTGTGGGCCGCAAAAGCCTTGGTATTGAGGCACCAAAAGACCTTGAAGGCAAAACCCTTGGTGCCCCGCCGCCCGATGGTGCCTGGGCGCAGTTCCCGGCGTTTGCGACCGCCAACGATCTGGACGTCTCGGCCATCACTGTTGAGCCGGTCGGCTTCCCGACGCGCGAGCCAATGCTGGCGCAGGGCGAAGTTGACGCGGTCACAGGGTTCTCGTTCTCGTCCTATTTGAACCTTGTGCGTCTCGGTGTGCCGGAGGACGACATTTCGACCATTCTGATGGCTGATTTCGGGCTTGAGCTCTATGGCAATGCAATCATCGCGAACACCGATTGGGCGACTGCCAACCCTGACACGCTGAAGGCGTTTCTGGCGGCTGTTGCGGACGGCTGGGTCGACGCAATCAACGATCCCGACGCGGCTGTCGCTTCACTGATCGAGCGCAACCCGGCGGCTGACGCGGCACTTGAAACGCGCCGTTTGCAGCTGGCAATTGACGCGAATGTTGCGACCGACGCTGTGATGGAAGGCGGCATGGGACTCGTAGATCCGACCCGCATGGCACGCGCCTTGGAGCAACTGGCAGAGACCTATGAGTTCCAGTCACCGCCCGAAGCCAGCCTCTATTTCACCGATGCCTACCTGCCCGGTGGCGGTTTCGCGCTGAAGTAAGCACTTGGCAGCGCGGTCAAAACAGGCCGCGCTGCACCACTATTTCCGGGGCGACCTCTATGACAACTGATGCGCTGATCGACATCAAAGGCGTGACTCATGCCTACCAGACTGCGGAGGGTCCTCTTCCGGTTCTGGACAACCTCAACGTATCGGTAAACGAGGGCGGTTTCGCAGCAGTCGTTGGACCTTCAGGCTGCGGTAAGTCGACTTTGACCCGGTTGATTGCGGGTTTGATGAAACCCGACACTGGCGAGGTCTGGTTACATGGCGCGCGCGTGAAAAGCCCGCGCTCGACCGTCGGGATGGCATTTCAGAACCCCGTGCTGCTGGAATGGCGGTCGATCTTGAAGAACGTCATGCTGCCGCTTGAGATCGTGCCGACCAAGTTGACGAACACGCAAAAAGAAGACCGCGCGCGAGAGCTGCTTTCGCTTGTTGGGCTTGAAGGCTTTGAAGACAAACGCCCTTCGGAACTGTCAGGAGGCATGCGGCAACGCGCGTCGCTGTGCCGTTCACTAGTGCACAAACCCGAGGTGCTGATCTTGGACGAGCCGTTTGGTGCGCTCGACGCTTTCACGCGCGAGGACCTGTGGCAAACCATGCACGCCCTGCGCGCTGAGGAACCGTTCACTGGCGTTTTGATCACCCATGATCTGCGCGAGTCGATTTTTTTGGCGGATCAGGTGCTTGTGTTGTCTGGCCGCCCCGCAACAACCCAATATGTCATGGATATCCCGACAGATGCGCCGCGCACGTTGGATGATCTTTACACACCCGAAGCCGCCGAGCGGTTGAACGTTCTGCGTCACCAGATCGAGATCGCTCAGGGGCGTGCAAGCGACGAAGGGGAGGCCGCCTAATGGTGCGCAAATTTGCTGTCCCTTTCATTGCAGTCCTGGTCTTTCTGGGCGTCTGGGAAGCGCTTGTCTGGATCAATGAGTGGCCGAATTTCGTCATGGCCTCGCCGTCGGACCTTCCAGCGGCCTATTCTAAATACTGGAATTTGTTCTTGATCATGGGCTGGCAAACCTTGTGGCGCACGGTGGTTGGTTTGTTGCTGGCCGTTGTGTTCGGCGTGGCGCTTGGCATGATCATGGGCTTTTCGCGCACCATGCGGGATGCGCTCTATCCGCTTCTCGTCGGCTTCAACGCCATTCCCAAGGCCACTGTCGTGCCGATTGTCGCGCTGCTTTTCGTGGGCGCGCATGACCTGAACACCGTGTTGATTGCCTTCATGATTTCGTTCTTTCCAATCGCGGTTTCGGTGTCGATCGGGCTGTCCACGCTGGAACCGGAATACCGTGATATCCTGCGATCTCTGGGGGCCAGTCAGGCGACGATTTTCTGGAAAATCGCTCTGCCAAAGACGCTTCCCGAGTTCTTCGGTGCTTTGAAGGTCGCGGTCACGCTGGCCTTCATCGGCACGAACCTGATGGAGATCGTTAGCCCGCACGGGCGCGGCCTCGGCGCATTGTTCGACAGCGGAAAAACAAACGCCGACTATCCGCTGATGTTCGCAGTGCTGATCGCTTTGGCGTTCCTTGGGATCGTTCTTTACTATGTGGTGGTCGCGCTGGAAAAGGTTTTCGCCGGATGGGCTGAACGTCAGCCAACCTGACGCAGGACCTTGCGCATCGCCTCGGGGCTTTTGCCCGTCCAACTGCTAAAGGCTCGGATGAACGAGTTGGGGTCCTCAAAGCCCAAAAGATAGGCTATCTCGGCGTTGGTGTGATTGGCTTTCAGGAGATAGTCCCGGGCCAGCCGTTCGCGCAACCGCTTCAATTCAATCTGAAAGCTGGTCCCTTGCTCGGTGAGTTTTCGCTGTAAGCCACGCGTGCTGACCCCCAGCTTTTTCGAGACTTGTTTTACGTCCGCCTGCCCTGCTGGCATGGCTTCCATCAGGGCTGCGCGCACACGGTCTGCCATTGTGGCATCCTTTTCCAGTGCATCGAGTCGGGTTTGCAAGGCGGGCTCAAACATCGAAAACATCGCCGGATTGGCAGACAGGAAGGGGCGCATCGTATCAGCGGGGCTGAAAACAACGCGGTTGAAGGGCCCGGCACGCACGGCGCAATGAAAATAATCTGCATAGGCAGGATGCGTCGGGGGATTAACCATCTCGACGGCAATGGGACGGATGTCGTGCCGCGTAGCGGTTCGGGCAAAATGGACGAGGAACACCAACTCGGTGGCGATATATTCGTCCGGTAGGGCAACGCCTTCCAGTGCGTCAAAGGTCAGTTCCAGACCGCCGCGCATATTGTGCGGCTCAAGGATCAAGGGCCCAACCAAAGGTTTGAAACGCTGAAGTCGTTCAACAGCGACGGCCAAGTTCGGACTGCAGGATGCGGCGAAAATCGGTGGGCTGAACACTTCGGGCGAAATGGCGCGACCCAGATCCAGACCGGGTGTTTCGCTTTCCATCGCGTTTGTAAGCACCGCCCACAGACGAAGGAAAGCGGGCGATTCAAGCGTGGGTCGCTCGCGTTGGAACAAATCTTCCGGCAGGTCCGCCTGTCGCAGGATGTCGGCAGGACGCACGCCGATGCTGTCGGCCAGCGCGATCCATCCGATGTCGAGGACAAACGGCCGGGTCAACTGATCGCCCTAAGGATCAAGGCATCGTACCAGCGGCTTGGCAGATAGCGGTGGAGGAACATCAGTGGACGCGCGGTTGCGCCGACGACATAGCGCGTTTTGGGTTTGTCGGCGCGAATAATCCCAACGACAACGTCCGACACTTTGGAGACGGGCGAGTTGGGCCCCTTCTCTATCGCGTTCTGAGTTGCCGTGTTCGACTTCACGATAAGTTCGCCATAGGGGCCATCCTCGTCGCCATCGAAATTGTGGTCGAGGTTTTGCGCAAAGTCAGTTCGGATCAGCCCGGGCTGAAGGATAGCGACATCAATACCAAACGGCGCGACCTCAAGGCGCAGGCAATCTGACCAGGCTTCCACAGCGTGTTTGGTCGCGTGATACCACGCGCCGAGAGCGGTGTAGATTTGACCGCCCATGGACGAGACGTTGATGATCAGACCTTTGCCTTGATCGCGCATATGCGGGATCAAAAGCTGTGTGAGGCGCGCAAGACCAAAGAGGTTCACTTCGAACTGATAACGCGCGGCGTCGATGGGGGTTTCCTCGACAGGGCCATATTTGCCGAAACCCGCGTTGTTGATCAAAACGTCCACACCGCCGTGGCCGGCTTTGATCTTTTCGACTGCCGCCACGATGTCGCTGTCCTTGCTGATATCCATTGCCAAGACAATCGCGCCTGCCTCGGCCAGATCCGCCATTTTGTCGACCGATCGCGCGGCGGCGTAGACGGTCATACCTTCCTTCAAAAGACGAAGAGCATAGTCTTTTCCCATGCCCGAAGATGCGCCTGTGACGAGGACGGTTTGATATTTGCGTGGCATGTTGTGGCCTCCAATTTGCATGTTAGGGCAGATGTATTGCGCCAAATACGCCGCGTCACTCGCAGATCGCGCCATACAATTAGCATATCATGCCAAAATGGGCGAATGACGCGCCGCACTTGCGAATCTCGGGCTGCACGACTAAGTCGTGGATTGAGAGGTTGGCGCGGGCGAGCGCCTCGCCAACCCGGTCAGATCCGGAAGGAAGCAGCCGCAACGAGTCCCGCTTGGGTCGTGTTCAGCCTCTCACCCAACACAAGCGATCGGAGGATTTATGGATACCCAATTCTGCCTCCGGGCCCAGGACACTTAAGTTCTGAAACGGCCCGACGATGGACTGACGCGCTTTAGTGGCGTGTGGCTTTCTGTTGCTTGTAAGGGCACTTTCTAATGACAAACTATTCACTTGCTGACCTTGGATGGTCTGCTTTCTTTTCCCGTCAGGACATTCCGGACGGGGCAACGCCGATGCGCATCTCATCGGTGCACCGCGACCGGGTTGAGGCGATCTCGCCCGACGGACCGCAGTCGCTTTCCACCGCAGATCGCACCGGGGAATTCGCGCCGGGCGACTGGGTTCTGGCCGAAGACGGACAGGTGACCGCTGTGCTGGAGCGCCAGAGCCTGCTAAAACGCGGTGGGGCGGGCAACGATGCACGGCCCCAGCTTCTGGCGGCAAATGTCGCAACGCTTGGGATCGTGTCGTCTTGCAATGCGGACTTCAATCCGGCGCGGCTTGAGCGATATCTGGTGATCGCCGCCGATGCGGGCTGCCTGCCTTTGGTCATTCTCACCAAGGCTGATCTGGACGACGATCCCGGCAGCTATGTGAAGGAAGCCGAAAAGCTGTCTCCGCTGCTGACCGCGATTGCGATTGATGCCAAGGACCCGGAGGACGTGGCGCGTCTGAACGCCTGGTGCCGGGATGGCGAGACGCTGGCTCTGGTAGGCTCATCCGGGGTTGGCAAGACGACGTTGCGCAATGCGTTGACCGGTGACGTGGCCGAAACCCAAGGCATCCGCGAGGACGATGCAAAGGGGCGACATACGACGACCTCGCGCGCGCTTGTGCGAACCTTGGCGGGCGGTTGGATCATCGACACGCCGGGGATGCGGTCTTTGGCGTTGACGGATGTCTCGGACGGGATTGCGGCAGTGTTCGAGGACATTGAAGACTTGGCCGAAGGCTGTCGGTTTTCGGATTGTGCGCATGAGACAGAACCCGGTTGCGCGATTACTGCGGCTCTGGAGGCGGGTGATCTCGACGCGGATCGGGTCAAGCGTTGGCGCAAGCTAAAAGCCGAAGAACTGCACAACTCGGAAACGCTGGCGCAATCGCGGGCGCGGCAAAAGGGCTTTGGCAAAATGGTCAAAGGCGCGATGGCGCGGAAACGCTCGGAACGCGGACGCTAAATCGTGGCGCGGGCCCAAAGGATGATGCCAAGAATTGCAACGACATGGAGCATGGCCACGGCAAGTGGCACGACTGCCATGCGGCGCACGGCACCGCCTTTGGGCCAACCCCGACCGATCGCGAACAGGGCGATCGAGACCATCCCGGCGATGCCCTGCCACCCAAGATAGGCAGTGACCCGGTTCATGCCACGCACGAAACCACCGCCTCCGGGGATGGTCGTGGCGAAGGCGTAGAATGCGTATCCAAACGCGATCACCCATGCCGCAAAAAGTGCTGTGAGAAGCAACCGTTGGCCGTCGGAAGGGTCGCTCATTGCGTCCACCCGTTGCGCTCGAACATCGGGATCGCGGCCCATGCGCGTTGTTCTTCCGCCTCAACAGCGCAGGGGCGGACATCGCGCAGACGTTCAAGCGCCGGGTCGGCGTCCTCGCCAGCTTCGACCATCAAACGCATCAAAGCCATGCCCGACCGACCACAGCCACCGTAGCAATGAGCGAGGACTTTGCCGCCCTTGTCCAACTCGGCATGCGCCAGCATTGAAACCTCAGGCCAAAGCGCGTTGGTCTGGTCTTCCGGCGCGCCGAAGTCCGCGATTGGCAGGTGCCGCCACACAACGCCCGCGGCTTCAAGATCATTGCCCATGCCGTCTGCTCCGACACGGATCATCTCGCGCGTGGTTGTCATGGTAAGGACCAGCGTTGGCGCCCAGCGCAACAGCTTCGCCAGATCGATAAGATAGTCGGCGGTGCGGCCGGGGATCGGTGCGATCCCCAGCCAGCCGTTGCCCAAAGGCAGTTCGCTGACGGACCAATCAGGCAATGCCAACCTCCACAACCTGACCGGGATAGGCTTCGGCCCAGTCGGCGAGAAACGCGGCAACATGCGGTTCGCCAGCCATCTCAATCGCGCGGCGCGGCAATGCAACACCCTCGTTCAAAGCCAGTTCAAGACAAGCGATATGGTCGCGCGTCGTCCGGTCCGGCGTGTTCTCCGAGCCATGAATAATCGTCGACAACAACGTGCCACCGTAGCCATTGATGTGCCCAAGATTGGGCTTTTGCGACAACAGATATTGCATCACCTCGGGCAATCCTTCCCATCCCGCGATCTGCACTGGCGTTACGCCGGCTTCGTCAGGACGATCATATTCCGCACCCGCCTCAACCAGCGCTTTCACATGCGCAAGCTTACCCGGAAGGTGCAGGATAATCCGAATGATATTTCGCGCCGCATCGGGCATTTTCGCAGGATCAAGGTAGGTGCCTTGAAGTCTTTCACCATCCGCAACACGCGCCAGAAGGTCTATTTGCCCGCTAAGCGGTTGCGCATAACCCCGCTCGTCCAACGCCTTGGCAAGGTCGCGATTGCCGAAAATCCTCGCGTATTCATAAGGTGTTACCCCTTCATACAAACGGTTCGGATTGGCACCCCCGTCAAGCAGAAGCTCGATCATCTCGCGCCCGCACATACGGCGCGCGGCTTGGTGAAGCGCCGGAACAACGAAGGGGTTCTCGCCATCAATTTTGTCGTCATTGAACTCATCCGCAAGGGCACCAGCGTCCAGAAGAAGGCGCACCGCTTCGACATCGTGAAAGTCCATCGCACGCAGTGCGGCGTTGGTGCCACGCGGATCTGCGCCATGCTCAAGCAGCATTTTCAGGCCCTCGTGGTGACCAAGTTCAGTGGCATGATAGAGCGACTCATTGTCGTTGGGGTCCGCACCATGTTCCAGCAACCACCGGCCAAGAGCCATGTTGTTGGCGTGACCGATGGCACCGTAAAGGGCCGAAAGAAGGTGATCGTCGCCCGGGGACTGCGGATAGCCGTCGTTCACGTCGGCACCGTGTTTCACCAGCAGTTCCGCAATGGCGAGCATGTCGGCCTGACGCTCGGGGTGGGCGTGGATCACCCTGGAAAACGCCAGATGCAGGATTGGGCGACGCGGTCCGAAGTCGCGGGTTGCCAGCGATGGATCGTCAGCAAGGGCGTCTTCGACAGATGCACGATCCAGCAATGCACAGTTCAGCGCGAACTGCCCAACGGCCAGATCGGGCGTGTCTTGCAAGAGCTTCTCCACCACCCAGTTTTGCCCATGAAACAGCGCGACCTTCAGCCGTTGCTGCTTGGCCGCGCGATCAAGCCCGACGGTTTCGGCCGCCCATGCAAGGCGTGGCCAGCTTTCGAAATTATTCTCGCGCGCAATCACGTGAAGGAAGTCAGCATGGCGCAAAAGTGTGCCGTCCGACCGGGGGGAACTGGAGTTCACACGCGCGACCGCTTCCTGGTCGAGCGCTTCGTAGGCGCGGCGTAAGGCCTTGGCATCGCGGCGCAATTGCTCAATGGATTTCATCATCGGGCTCCTCATCATATGGCCCGCCGGTCCGCTGATCCGGGCATGAGAAACACCGAAGGGTGTCGCTTTTCAAGAATGTCGGGGTGCCGATGACAGCTTTCCGCGGACCTGGATGCCACCCCGAAGCGGCACGGGGCGGTATAGGGCAATTCGCCGGAGGCTTGCAAGAGTTGACCCGTGTCAAAGCGCGGACGATGGCGGGTCGTTAATCTTGGTGGAAAGATTGAAGAGGGAGACGCCAGAAATGTCACATACACCACATGAACTTGCCGAGGAATTCCCCGAGCACGTCGCCAAGATGAGCGAACTGAAGCAGTCAGATGCGCATTTCGCCAGCCTGTTTGACAGCTATCACGAGTTGAACCGGACCATTCACCGCGCCGAGACGAATGTTGAGCCCATGGAGACACTGGCCGAAACAGACTTGCGCAAGCAGCGGGCGCATCTGAAGGATCAGATTTGGGGCTATCTCTCCTCATAACTGACGGCTTGTTGGTGGACGCCTCGGTCGCAGCGGTTTAACCTCGCGGAATGCGAATCCGACCGGGGCATTTATGAGCGATACCACCACCAGCGGCTATCAGGTACTGGCCCGGAAATACCGGCCCGAAACCTTTGCTGACCTTGTCGGTCAGGACGCGATGGTGCGCACTTTAAAGAACGCTTTCGAGGCGGACCGGATCGCGCAGGCCTTCATCATGACGGGTATTCGCGGCACCGGCAAAACCACCACGGCGCGGATCATCGCCAAGGGGATGAACTGCGTTGGGCCGGACGGAACCGGGGGGCCGACGACGGACCCATGTGGCGTCTGCGAGCAATGCGTGGCGATTGCCGAGGGGCGTCATGTGGACGTGCTTGAGATGGACGCAGCCAGCCGGACAGGTGTCGGAGATATCCGCGAAATCATTGATTCCGTTGCATATCGTGCGGCCTCTGCGCGGTATAAGATCTACATCATCGACGAGGTTCACATGCTGTCGACCAGCGCGTTCAACGCGCTGTTGAAGACGCTTGAAGAACCGCCCGCCCATGTGAAATTCATCTTCGCGACCACCGAAATTCGCAAAGTGCCGGTGACAGTTCTTTCGCGATGCCAGCGGTTTGATCTCCGACGCATTGAGCCGGAAGTGATGATCGCTTTGCTGCGCAAAATCGCAGGGCTTGAGGGCGCTAAGATCACGGATGACGCGCTTGCTTTGATCACGCGGGCGGCGGAAGGCTCGGCGCGGGATGCGCAGTCTTTGCTGGATCAGGCGATCAGCCATGGGGCCGGTGAGACGACCGCAGAGCAGGTGCGTGCGATGCTTGGATTGGCGGATCGCGGGCGGGTTCTGGACCTGTTTGATCTCGTCATGGCAGGCGATGCAGCAGGGGCTTTGACCGAGTTGTCGTCGCAGTATGCCGATGGTGCGGATCCGATGGCCGTGCTGCGCGATCTGGCAGAAATCACGCATTGGATCAGCGTTATTCGCATCACGCCCGAGGCCGCAGATGACCCGACAGTCAGCCCGGACGAGCGGTCTCGCGGACGCGACATGGCCGATCGTTTGTCGATGCCAGTGTTGGCACGAATGTGGCAAATGTCATTGAAATCATTGGAAGAAGTGGCATCTTCTCCGAACGCTATGATGGCCGCAGAGATGGCGATCATTCGCATGACCCATGTGGCTGAGCTGCCGACGCCGGGCGACTTGGTGGCCAAACTGAAGGACACACCCGTCCCCCCTGCCCCATCGGGCGGCGGCGGAGGCGGCGTGACCGCTGGGGCCTCGCAAGGGGCCAGTGCCGTGGCCGAACGCGCGGCGTCTATGTCGTCGGAGGGCGGCGTTTCGGCGTCCGGTGCGCAGGCCGCTTTGGCGGTTGCGTCCGAAAGCGCCCTGGCGCGATTTCCAACGTTTCAAAACGTCGTCGATCTGATCCGCACAAACCGCGATGTGAAGCTTTTGGTCGAGATTGAGGGCGGCGTGCGGTTGGTGAATTATCAACCCGGGCGCATTGAATTCGAACCCGCACCAAACGCTGCGAACGATCTGGCGCAACGTCTTGGAAGTCGGTTGCAGGCATGGACCGGAGTTCGCTGGGCCGTCACGGTTGTGACCGAAGGCGGCGCCCCGACGATCGCTGAAACCCGCGACGCAAAGCGCCAGGCCTTGGCGGAAGAAGCGCGCGGGACCCCCTTGGTCAGCGCGGTTTTTGCGGCATTTCCCACGGCAAAACTTGGGGTTATCAAGACACCGGAAGAGATTTCGAGCGAGGTTGCGCATGAGGCGTTGGCCGAGGTCGAGGATGAATGGGATCCGTTTGAGGACGAATAGGAGTAGGCAATGCTAAAGGGTTTGGGCGGTCTGGCCGACATGGGCAAGATGATGAAAGCCGCACAGGACATGCAGACAAAAATGGCGGAGATGCAGGACGAACTGAACCGCATGACCGTTGTAGGCGAAAGTGGTGCAGGATTGGTTAAGGCTACGGCCACGGCCAAGGGCGAGTTGACGGCACTGGATATTGACCCGTCGATTTTCAATCCGGACGAGAAAGAAGTCGTGGAAGATCTGATACTTGCGGCGATCAAGGATGCGCAATCGAAGGCATCCGAGAAAAGCGCAGAAGAGATGCAGAAAATGACGGAAGGCCTTGGATTGCCCGCCGACATGAAGCTGCCATTCTAGGGACGGGGCTCTGTCGGACGCACCAAAAGAGCTGGAAGCGCTGATCGACATGATGGCGCGATTGCCGGGGCTGGGACCTCGGTCGGCGCGGCGGGCTGTGCTTTTTATGATTAAAAAGCGGCGCATTTTGCTTGGGCCCTTGGCGGATGCTATGCGCCAAGTGGCTGATACCGCTCGGGAATGTCTGAATTGCGGGAATATCGGAACCACGGATATCTGTGAGATTTGCCGCAGTGAGAAACGCGGCAATGGCGAGTTATGCGTGGTTGAGGACGTGGCCGATCTTTGGGCGATGGAGCGCGCGGGCGTATTCAAGGGGCGGTATCATGTGCTGGGCGGGACGCTGAGTGCACTGGACGCCGTCGGGCCGGATGAGTTGCGGATTCCGAAACTTATAGATCGCGTGAAATCCGAAGAAATTCAGGAGGTTATCCTTGCGCTGAACGCGACAGTGGATGGCCAGACAACCGCGCATTATATCGCCGAGCAGCTTGAAGGCGGGGTGCGTGTGACGTCGCTGGCGCAAGGCGTGCCGATTGGCGGCGAGCTTGATTATCTGGATGACGGGACGATCTCGGCAGCGCTTCGGGCGCGAAAATCTGTATAAAACCTTCCGCTTTTTCTCAGCCTTCGCCGTTTGCGCGGATACTCCAAACGAACGGCGGTTAACACGCTGATTTCAAATAAAATGATAGGTCGGTATGACGTCGGTATCGCGTCGGTATTACGTCGGTGCGACCGTGCGGTGTCTTTGGGCACCGTCAATCCTTTTTGAACGTCAGCCTGACACACATTCAGCGTGCATACCGTAACAGCAAGGCTCCGATCAGGGTCATGGCTGTAGAGAATACCTTAAGAAGGTCCAGGCGTTCCTTAAGGAAGAACACGCCGATCAGAAGGGCGAAAATGATGCTGGTTTCCCGCAACGCGGTGACCAGGGCGATGGGCGCTTGGGTGAAGGCCCAGGTGACAAGCGCGTAGGCTATGAAGGACGCGCCGCCGCCGACAAATAGGATGAACATCCCTTTGTGTGGGATGGCCTTGAGGGTGTGTGGATGCCTCAGGGCAAGAAACAAAATCATGAGGAGGCCATTTGCGATGGCGAGCCATGCAAAGAACCCAACGGAGGAGCCTGAAATTCGCGCCCCCTGCCCGTCTACCAGTGAATAGGAGGCGATGAAGAGACCGGTGATCAGCGCAAAAGTCGCGGCCTTTGGATTGCGCAGCCCGTCACTGCGCCGCACCAAAGCTAGGCTGATGATCCCTGTGCCAATGATCGCAATGGCGAGAAGTTCGAGGTTCTCAAGGTGAATACCGAGGACGAGCACGGAAAACAGCGCCACAATCAGCGGAGCCGAGCCGCGCGCCAGCGGGTAAACCTGGGTAAGGTCTCCGTTCTGATAGGCGAGCAGGAGGAACATCTGATAGCCGAAGTGCAAGGCGATGCCGCAGATCAGATAAGGCAGGCTTTCAAGTGCGGGGGGCGGTACGAACCCCAGCGCGAGGATCGCGAGCGGCATGTGGCCGATGATGACAGCGCCCATATTGAGGGTCTTGTCGGCACCGCCTTTGACAAGCGCGTTCCACGCGGCATGAAGCAGGGCCGCACCGATAACGGCGATGAAAACGGTGGTGCTCACAGATACGCCTCGGGGTTGATCTTGGAGAGGTGAGGCGACGGTAGTCTGAATTGCGACCACTATGGAAGCGAGATCTCGCGGATGTAGGTTGGAATCGAGACGATGGAGACCAACGCCTCGGACCCGCCAAAGAGCGTGCCGAGGTCCGTGTCCGAGACGGTAAAGCGCGCTGTGCCGTTGAGTTCGAGGCCCATCTTGGAATTCATCGCCAGACTTGCCAGTTGATCATAGCGATAGATGCGGAAGAATTCCGGCTCTTCCGAGGAATACGGCCGGCTTTCTCCAGCGGTCGCCCATCGAAAATCGCCCACGTCGAATGCCAGCTCCAATCTAATCTGGCCCCCACTCTGGGGCCGGATGGCCCAGTCTTCTGATTGCAAACGCTCACCATTGCCCAAATCAGAAAACGCCGCCAGGCGGTCAATGTCAGCCGTGACGGAATTCTGGTAGGGATTAACCATGGGCGGTTCCTCGTAGACCCGTGTTACAAATCCGCGAACCCCTTCAACACCCTCCGAGCGTGCGTAGCTGAGAAACGCGACGGTCGGACCCGACGATGGCTGAGCCGGCTTGCCTTCTGCGTCAAGCATGAGGTGCCGGTCGATCAGAGCAACAATCAGGTTCGATCCGGCAGCCGGACCTTTGCCAAGCGTGATGGGGGTCCACCCCGCGGGCAGCATTTCGGTGATGGCGGTCTCATCGACTTTGAAGCCCAGCAGGATACGGCTTTCGATGGTCGAGCCGACTTTGGTTTCGGACGAAACAGATGCGCCTGTGGCAATCAAAGCGGTTGTCAAAGCGGCCGTCAGAGCGTTTCTTTTGTGTGAGATTTTAGGCATATCAGGCTCCTTTTTGGGGCAGCATTCGCCGCCTTTTGGGCCTTCATTTTAATGCTGCGCTGTCAGGCGCACTTGGCATAAATCAAACGCCGGGGAAGTATTCGGGGAACGGGAGCCCGGCCTTAATCGCTGGCATCGGGTGGACATTGCGACAGCGTGAACACGAAGTCCCAGTCGAAGACCGGCAAAACCCCATGTTCCGCAAGCCAAAGCGCCTGCAGGTTGTAGGCCTCCCACTCCGGCGCGCCGATACACGGCCAGTCGCGGTTATCCAACTGCACGGCATGAATGACTTCGTGCAGCAAAACCGACAGGTCGTAGGGGTCTTCGGCCGTCCAGGGTTGCACAAGAGTGATGCGACGACGTGAAAGGTCATAGGTCGCAGAGAGAAGCTCATCCACCAACAACCCCTCGGCCTCGTAATCCACGACGTCTCCTACGTCGCAGAAAACGATCTCGGGCGGGTTTCGGTAGACCGAGGTCAGATCATACTCGGTTTTCAGGGCGATCCATCCGATCAATAGGTTCAGATCAGCGCGCGTGACGGGGGTTTGCACCTGAGGCGCGGGGGCGTCGCAGTCCAACTCGGGCTGGTCCGCCGCCATCGCATCGGTTGCGAGCAGGACGCTCGCCGCAAGACACAAAAGCGGGCCGCCGCTTCGCATTCTGTCACCTTCCC
>JABDQU010000177.1 GCA_013042105.1 Boseongicola sp. | reverse complement strand
AAGTGGGCGATCCCGCGCCTGACCCCACTCCAACCATCATCGGGGAAGGCTCGGATCCCGGCTCGGCTATCGTCATCTATCGCGCCTCGGAAGCGGGCTTCCTTGGCAACGTCGCGACGAACCCGGCGTTGTTTTTGAATGAACGCTCAATGGGGACGTGCCGGATCGGGGCGCCGCTGGTGATCCGGCTGGCTCCGGGCGATTATGTGGTGGGGGCGATCACGCAAGCGGGGCAAGCGCGCGAGGCAGTTTCGGTCGCGGACGGGCAAACCGTTTATGTGCGCTGCGGCACGACCGCATCGCCGTCTCTCACTCCGCCGCCGTTCCTTGATCCGGTGGAAGCTTCCGCCGGGGCGCGTCAGTCGGGGGTGCGTCTTTGATCCGGGTCCCCCCGGGTCAGATGGCTTTCAGTTCTCCGGCCATAGTGCGACCGTCGCGACCTTCGATCAGCTCGTAAGCGATCTTCTGGTCATCGGCGAGGCCGGTCATCCCGGCGCGTTCCACGGCTGAGATATGGACGAAGACGTCTGATCCGCCTTCATCGGGTGCGATAAATCCGAACCCTTTGGTTGCATTGAACCATTTTACTGTGCCTGTCGGCATCGGTCTTCCTTCTCGTCTTTTCCGTCCCGCAAGCGAAACGGCCTTGGCATTGTGCCCCGACGAAAGACCTGTGCGGCCCCCGTGGGGCGCGTTCGCAGACGTTGCGCGTCTACCCTTTCGAAAGTGGGGGGATTCGTGCGAAAAACAAGGAAAATTACTGTGACAAAGGGGTATCGTGATGAGTGTTTTGTATGGGATTGCCAGTTGTGACACCTGCCGCAAGGCGCGCAAAGCGTTGGAAAACAGCGGGTTAGAGATGGATTTTCGTGATGTGCGGGCGGCGCCGTTGTCTGGCGCCGAGATCGATCGGTTTTTAGCTGAATTTGGCGGCAGGTTGCTGAATACGCGGTCAACGACGTGGCGGGGCTTGTCGGAGGATGAGCGTGGCGGGGCGCCTGCGGATTTGCTGGCAGCGCATCCGACGTTGATGAAGCGGCCTGTGATTGAAGGCCCCGGCGGGTTGACGCTGGGGTGGGATAAGGCGGCTCAGACGGCGCATCTTGGATAGTGTGGTGTGCGTGCTTAGGTTTTGTTCAAGTTGGTAAGGGGTAAGGCATGCGCAACGCGGCGGCGGCATTGGGATTGATCGGCGGGCTTTTGGCCTTGCTGATGGGGTTGGTCAGTTTCGGCTATACCGAGGCGATCTATCGCTGGGGCGAAGTGCCGGACTTTGCCGAGATGCCTGCGAATGTGGATGCGATACGGGCGATGTCGGTGATCGCCCCTTTGTTGGCGATTGCCGGGGCCGCGATGGCTCCGACGCGCGCGCTTTGGGGCGGGATCGCTTTGGCGGTGGCCGCGGGCGGGCTTTACTGGGCGTTCGGGATCGGGTTCTTTTCGATATTCCCGGTCACCATGTGCGGGCTGGCGGCTATCCTTGCGCTGGCTGCTGGTCGGCCTGACGCGCCGAAGCGCCATTTCTGAGGATGCGGTCCACGGAGAGTGGCCCGCCGCCGCGCAGGAAGAGGTAGGCGAGGACGAACACCCAAAAGGCGCGTTGGTCGAGGATCAGGCTGTCAGGCACGCGGTCGAACCATGCGCCGAGGGTGCCGTTCGCAAGGCCTCCGTGGCCGAAGAGATCGACCCAGCTTTGCACCACGACGAAGCCAATCATCCCGAAAGCTGCAAGGCGGGTGAACAGGCCGATGACGATGAGAAGGGGAAGAATGAATTCTGCCCATGTGCCTGCGGTTACCACGGCCCAGTGGAAGGCGCCGAGTTGTGAGAAGTCATAGCCGATGGCTTCGATCGTTTTGGGGAAAATCTGGATGTAGGCGCCGTCGGATGGAAACAGGAAGCCGAGCACGCCGTCTCCGAGTTTCGTTGCGCCCGAGTTCCAGTAGTAGACCAGAAGCGTTGCCGCGAAGATGAAGCGGGCAAGTGTTGTCATGACGGGGACGGTGATCCGTTCGAGGCCGGAGAATACCGTATCGTGCAGCGAGGTCAGGGCGCGGATCATGGGGTCAGTCCTTAAGGTCGGTGAGGGCGTTGTTGGATAGGAGAAGGGCAAGCATTGCGGAAAGATCGAATGCGGGGTCTTCGTTTGTGGCGGTCTCGATGGCGTCTGCAAGCAAGGTGCCTTCAAGGAGTGCGGCGACGAACGCGCCTCCACCGGGGGGGAGCAAGTGCGGTTCGGGGTCAAGGTCCGGGCGCAGGATCAGGGTGTCTTGTGCCGACATCGTCGGTTTGGGAGCACCGGGCAGCGTGTTGAAGGCCCAGATTGCGAAGATGGGCCATTGTGAGCGGACCAGTCTGGTTGCCGGGGCGAGTTTGAGTTTTGACGCCATCAGGGTGTCGGGGGGTGTGGACTGGAGAACGGACGGGTCGAGCGGTGAGGCATCCGCTGCGTGGTAGCTATGGCGCAGGGCCAGTTCCAGGCGGGCGATATCGGGAAGGTAGCCGATGGATTTGGTCGGCTCGAACGACTGAAGAAACGCGGGCATTTCCTTGCCGTAGAACATCATCAAAGGAGACGTGGGTGGGTGTTGACGCAGGTAAGCGGTGGCCAGAAGTTTGAAGTTTTGCGCGCCGACGAGTTTGGCAATAGTCGGGAAAGCTGTTTCAAGTGCATCCGCCAGAGCGACCGTGACGTTGTTGCGGTAGACATCGAAGCGGCGACCGGCATCTTGGCCGTGCCCATCCGACAAGCCTGCCGGGCGGGGTGCCTGCGGGTCAAGCAGCGCCTGCCGGAAGGTGTCTTGGTCGACGTTCACGCCGCTGCTTTCTGCAGGATCACTTGGGCGCGCTGGGCTTCGGCCTCGAGCGTGGGCCAGTCCGGGACATCGTTGTCCCATTCGATCAGGGTAGGGCGCACGCCGCCTTTGGAAATGACATAATCGTAGAGCGTCCAGACGGGGTCTGCGACTTCACGGCCGTGGCTGTCGATAAGAAGAGGCGCACCGTGGTCGTCTTCGTCTTCGTCGTGACCGCCGAGATGAATTTCGCCCACATGGTCGAGAGGGAAATCGTCGATGTAGGCGATCGGGTCCGTGTCTAGGTTTGTGGCCGAGACGAAGACGTTGTTGACGTCGAGAAGCAGGCCGCAGCCGGTGCGCCGGGCGATCTCACGCAGGAAGTCCGTTTCCGACATCGTGCTTTCGGTGAAAGCCAGATAGGAGGACGGGTTTTCGAGCAGCATTTTGCGCCCGACGGTTTCTTGGAGTTCATCGACATGATCGGCGACGCGGTTGACGGTCGCTTCGGTGTATGGGAGCGGCAAAAGGTCGTTGAGGAATTCGGCGCCATGGGTCGACCAGGCGAGATGTTCGGAGAAGCTGGCAGGTTGCAGCCAGTCGTTCAGGTGTTTCAGGCGCGAAAGGTGGTCCGGATCAAGGCGGGTTTCCCCACCGATCGACAGGCCCACGCCATGCGCGGAAATGGCAAAGGTTTCGGCAAGATGGCGAAGCTGCGCAAGCGGTCGACCGCCGTCCCCCATGTAGTTTTCAGCGTGTACTTCCAGCCAGCCGACGACGCCGGGGTCGTTTGTGATGGCGGTGAAATGTTGAGGTTTGTAGCCAACGCCGGGGGCATTTGGCAGGCGATCAATGGGTCTCGGGTTTTCGTCGAACATGGATCACAGCCTCGGTTAAGGGTGACGCCCCCGTCAATGGCGGGGACGTCGCTAATTTGATCAGCTTATGCTGGAAGGTCGCGGTCGAGGGCTTCCAGCGAACCCATACGCTCGGAACCGTCGGCCATCGCTGGCAGTTCGATGTCGGCGCAAGTGCCTGCGTCCACCAGTGTCCATGCGTTGCCCTGATAGTCGACGACCGAAGACCCTGCACATGTGGTGCCTGGGCCAGCTGCACAGTCGTTCTGACCGGCAAGCGAAACACCGAAGCACTTTTCTTTGGCTTGTGCGTGGGCTGGTGCGGAGAGGGAAGCAGCGAGAGCAGCAGCGACGGCACCAGCGACGGCGATGGATTTAGTAGCGTTAGACATAAGTAAATTCCTCAGAGTTAGGTTTCAAATTTCGCACCGCTTTCGTGCGGCTGACTTACAAAAAGCAATTGGCGCGCTGACATTCCACTCACGGCCGCGTGTTTGACGCGCTCGTTATGGATTGAAACATTCATCCAATGGTAAATTCGTTCCGCAAGCAGTTCACGAAAATACGCATCAAATTGTATAAATTTCAGTTGGTTGCGGGAAACGCGTTGTTAGGCATTTCGACTTTAAAGCAAGGGACAAAGTCAATCGAGAGAGGTCAGGATGACAGCGTTCCGCATCAGTTGTGTTGCAGTTTTTATGTTGCTTTTGGGGGCGATGACCGCCGTCGCAGAACCAAGAAGCGCCGTTCTGACGGAAATTGTGCATGCAGAGGCGGCACTTGAAGTGATCGGTTTGGACGGGCAGCGCACGATCTACTCTCCTGCAGAGCTTGAACAATTCCCGACGTATCAACTTACCACAGTCACACCATGGCGTGACAAACCAGCGGTCTTTGCCGGTGTATTGTTGTCGGATGTGTTGGCGCATCACAATTTGCTGTCGGCGGACGAATTGCTGGTGACGGCAGAAAATGAATTTACTGTATCGTTTGATCGCGCTGCATTGACCGCTGCTCCGATCCTGATTGCAACCCGCGTAAATGGCGCGCCCCACTCGCGCCGGTCGCGGGGACCTATCCAGTTTGTCATTGACGATCACGACATGAGGTCGCGTGAGGTTCTGACGGAAAGCCATCTTGTGTGGATGGCGGCGCGCATTGAGGTTGTGCGATAGGCCATGCGTTTCAAAGACAGAGTCGGCCATACGCGCGTTAATGCGCTTGCAACCCGGCGTGGGTTCTGGATTGCGATGGCATCGCTTGCGGCTTTTACGTTCGTTGCGGCGACGGAGTTTCGCCGATATGCGGACTCGATTCTAACGGTTCAGGATGAAATTCGCCGACACCAGACCACGGGAAGCCAGGCGGCCCTCAATGAAATCGCGCGCCTGAATGGCAAAGTGTTGGTGGCGATGCAGACGGAGGCCATTTCCGACGCTGACTATGCGGGTATTCAGTCGGCTCTCGACACGCTTTATGTGCGCGCGGACCATTTTTCCCGCCGGCTGAAAAGTAGAGCACCTGACGCAGTTCAACTCAGGTTTAGCCAAAGCGACGAGCTGACCACTGAGGGCAGAGCGACCGTCGCGGCCATTGATGCGCTGGTTGCCCTGATGGACGAGGCGCTTTTTTCGGCGGACCCGGCCGAGGCGTTTCGGTCTGTCGAATTGGTGGGCGCGATTGAGACGGCAAGGAAGACGTCGTTTCGTTATCTGGAACGCACCACGCGAATGAAACAGGAACTGTTGATCCTTCAAACTGACAAGGTCTTGTTCCTTAGTCGCGCAACACTGGTTTTTCTGGGAATTGTCACTTTTGCAGGTGCTGTCAGTTTGCACATGTTGCGCCTTGAAGTTTTGGCGCGCGAGGAACGCGAAAAGGCTGAGCGTCGCGCTGATCGACTGGCATATTTCGACTCACTGACTGGGTTGGCCAATCGGGTGCAGTTTCAGGACAAGGTGGATGAGTTTCTTGAGCCAGACGCAGAGGGAGCGTTGATTCTGATCGACCTTGATGGCTTCAAAGAGATTAATGACCGTCATGGACACGCGGCCGGGGATGCCGTCTTAAAGCAAATGGCGCGGGCAATTCGTGCAGAGGCGGAGGCTGCCGACGGCATAGCTGCGCGCCTTGGTGGCGACGAGTTCGCAGTCTATATGCCCAGTGATGACACGGTTTTTTTGAATGAGTTTTGTTTGGCGCTGATCGCCCGTTGCGCGCAGCCACTGGATTTTGGCGGCACCCGAATTCTGTCCGGGGTCAGCATTGGTTTGGCCACTACGACGCAGGTTTCAAAGACCAGAAACAGAAACTACGATCAGATGATGCGCGTCGCGGATTTTGCCCTATATGCCTCGAAGGCGGCAGGCCGGGGACGGTTCACCATTTATGATGCCGATCTTGAGCGTCAGATGGATGAGCGGCGCACTTTGCTGGAGGATCTTTCAAAGGCGTTGGAGAACGACGAGTTGGAAGTCTTTTTGCAACCCAAGGTGCTTATGGAAACGGGTCAGGTTCTTGGGTTTGAGGCTCTGGTGCGTTGGCGGCGGAACGGGACACTTCTGAATCCAGCGCAATTCATCACGGCTGCAGAAGACAGCAACCGAATTCGAGAAATCGACGCTTACGTTCTTGATCATGCGATTGAACTTGTCGCCGACTGGAATCGCCGTCATCGCACAGCCTTTCATGTGAGCGTGAATTTGTCGGGGCGCCACTTCGTCAGCCGCAATAGTTTGCCTTTTGTAGCCGACGCGCTGACCCGACATGGGTTCGCGCCGGAATTGCTCACGTTAGAGATTACGGAGACCGTGCAGCTTTCCAGTTGGGATATCGCGCAGGAAACCGTGGCAGAACTGAAGTCATTGGGCTGCCGGATTTCGATAGACGACTTCGGCACCGGGTATTCATCGTTGATCTATCTGAGGACAATTTCGGCGAACGAATTGAAAATCGATAAGTCCCTGATCGACGAGATTGAAGAATCCGACGAGGCGCGTTTCATTCTGGATGCGGTGCTTGATCTTGCTGAAAGTTTGAAACTCGACGTGGTCGTCGAGGGGATAGAACGCGAAGAACAACGCGCTTTTTTGCATCATCTAGGTTGCAAAGTGGGGCGGGGCTATTTGTTTGGCAGACCGCTGGCGGCGGCGGAAGCTCTCGCGGACGCAACCTATTCAAAGGCAACCTACAAGTTGCTTGCTGCCGGACAGTGACGTGCCAGCGCCCGATAAACATGCCGGGCGCTGGCTGGCTTGTCGTTTCTTAGACGAGGTCGGGTGGTGTAGCTTCTGCTTTGAGGTCTGCCAAAACCTCCTCAAGCGGCTGCACAGAGGTTTGCTTGTTTCCAAGTCTACGGACGGAAACCGTATGCTCAGCAACTTCTCTTTGACCAACCGCGAGGATGACCGGCACTTTGGCGACGGAGTGCTCGCGGATCTTGTAGTTGATCTTTTCGTTGCGGGTGTCCGCCTCGGCGCGAATACCTGCCGCTTGCAAAGCCGCGACGGTGTCATGCACATAGTCGTCCGCATCTGAAACGATCGAGGCCACAACAACTTGCCGTGGAGCGAGCCAAAGCGGAAGGCGGCCTGCATAGTTCTCGATCAGAATCCCGATGAATCGCTCGAATGAGCCAAGACAGGCCCGGTGCAACATGAAGGGAAGGTGCTTGTCGCCATCTTCCCCGACATATTGTGCGCCAAGCCGCTCTGGCAGGTTCGGATCGACCTGGAATGTGCCGCATTGCCAGACCCGTCCGATCGCATCGGTCAGTTTGAAGTCGAGCTTGGGTGCATAGAACGCACCTTCACCGGGGTCGAGCGTGTAGGAATGGCCGGTCTTTTTGATCGCGTTTTCCAACGCATCTTCCATTTTGTCCCAGCTTTCCTCGGTCCCTACGCGTTTCTCGGGGCGCGTTGCGAACATGATCTCGAATTTCTCGAACCCAAGGTCGGTATATACATCAGACAGAAAGTCGATGAAGCGCGCGCATTCTTCTTCGATCTGATCTTCTCGGCAGAAAATATGAGCGTCGTCTTGCGTGAAGCCGCGCACACGCATGATCCCATGCAGCGCGCCTGAGGGTTCATAGCGGCTGCACGAGCCAAATTCGGCCATCCGCAGCGGGAGATCCCGATAGCTCTTCAGACCTTGATTATAGATTTGCACGTGGCACGGGCAGTTCATCGGCTTCAGAGCGTTTACTGATTTTTCGCGTGCGTGGTCCTCGTCGACTTCGACGATGAACATATGCTCCTGATAGTTTTCCCAGTGCCCGGATTCTTCCCAAAGGCGCCGGTTTACAACCTGCGGCGTGTTGACTTCGACGTACCCGCCTGCGCGCTGCTTGCGTCGCATGTAATCCTGCAGTGCGGTGTAAATCGTCCAGCCATTGGCATGCCAGAAGATCTGACCCGGGGCTTCTTCCTGCATGTGGAAAAGGTCCATCTCGCGCCCAAGGCGACGGTGGTCGCGCTTGGCGGCTTCTTCGAGCATGTGGAGATGCTTTTTCAGATCATCGCGATTCTTGAATCCGACGCCATAGATACGCTGAAGCATGGCGCGATCACTGTCACCGCGCCAGTAGGCGCCAGCAACATTCATCAGCTTGAAGCCGTCTGCCGGCACTTGGCCGGTGTGTTGCAGGTGGGGACCGCGGCAGAGATCCTGCCAGTCACCGTGCCAATACATGCGCAAGGGCTCATCGCCGGGTATCGAGTCGATCAGTTCAACTTTAAATGGTTCGTTGGTGTCGGTGTAGTGCTGAACAGCCCGCGCGCGGTCCCAGACCTCGGTGCGCACGGCATCGCGGGCGTTGATGATCTCTTTCATCTTCGCTTCGATCTGGCCGAGGTCTTCGGGCGTGAAAGGTTCTGCGCGGTCAAAGTCATAATACCAGCCGTTGTCGATCACGGGGCCGATGGTCACTTTGACATCCGGCCAGATGGACTGAACCGCGCGCGCCATGATGTGTGCAAGGTCATGGCGGATCAGTTCCAGCGCCTGATCGTCGTCCTTCATCGTGTGGATGGCGATGTCGGCATCGGCTTCAATTGGCCACTGCAAATCAAAATGCGCGCCGTTCACAGTTGCGCTGATCGCTTTTTTGGCAAGCGATGTCGAAATGTCGGCGGCGACGTCAGCAGCAGTTATTCCTGCTTCGTATGAGCGCGAATTGCCATCGGGAAGGGTAAGGGAAATCTGGGCCATTGGATGCTGGCTCCTCGTCAGTTTGGCGCCCACGGAACGCCCGGTTGCGGGTTATGTGTGAGTTGGATTTGGCAAGCCCGCCCCCGAAAGTCAACACGTAGCGCTCATGTGCTTGCATCATGTTGTCGATGCGCTAGCGTTCGCGAAAACCTGAGGTGCTTGTATGTCGGACGGAATATATAAATTTGGCGCGCGCTCACTGGCCTATTCTCAGACGCCGGGTGAGGGGCCGGGCGTGGTTTTCCTCGGCGGATTTCGATCCGACAAAGAGGGCACCAAGGCGATCTATCTTGAGGATTGGGCACGCCGGCACAACAGGGCGTTTCTGCGGTTTGATTATTCTGGTCACGGGCAATCGTCGGGTGATTTTGAGGAGGGATCAATCGGGGATTGGTTCGAGGACGCGGTGGCTATCATTGAGGCCCTGACCGAGGGGCCCCAAGTGCTGGTTGGGTCTTCGATGGGCGGCTGGATCAGCCTTTTGATCGCGCGCGAAAGGCCCGATTTGGTCGGCGGTCTGGTCACGATTGCCGCCGCCCCGGATTTCACCGAGGACAGCATGTGGGCGGGTTTCGATGACAAGCAAAGGGCTGATTTGGTGCGCGTCGGTCGTGTTGAACTGCCGTCGGAGTATGCCGAAGGGCCGTATGTCATTACGCGGCGTCTGATTGAGGAAGGGCGCAATCGCCTTGTCTTGCGTGACCCCCTGCACCTGTCGTTTCCAGCGCGCTTTTTGCAGGGCACGGCAGACCCGGATGTCGAGCTTTCGGTCGCGCATCGATTGCTGGACCATGCGACGGGCAAGGACGTAAGGCTGACTCTGGTTAAAGGTGCGGACCATCGGTTTTCCAACCCGGAGTGTCTGGCGATGATCGTGGATGCGGTGGATGATGTGACGGCGAGATTAGGCGGGGCGATGGCCTAGCGGGCGTCAAGAAACGCGAAGAGTCTGCGCTTCATATCGACCGTCCAAAGGGTGCGGTGACCTTCCC
>JABDQU010000176.1 GCA_013042105.1 Boseongicola sp. | reverse complement strand
AAAATATGGTATGGTTCCCACGCCAGATTGTGATTGTCGTTCTGCATGGGCTGTCTCTATCGCGGCCTCTGGGAAAGCGCCAGTTGTCACGCGCTAACATTTGCTGCAATAAGCACCCAAATACATCCGACCGAACCAGGAGTTCTGCTCATGAGACGCCAGCGCAACGTGAAGATTGTTGCCACCCTCGGCCCCGCATCCAGCGACAAGGAGATGATCCGCGCGTTGTTTGACGCCGGTGCCGATGTCTTCCGCTTGAACATGAGCCACGGTGAACATGCCGATATCGGCGAACGTCACCGCATCATCCGCGAGATCGAAAAAGAGACCGGTCGCCCGATTGGTATTCTGGCCGACCTGCAGGGGCCGAAGCTGCGCGTCGGCGTGTTTGCAAGCGAATATGGCGAAGACCTTGAGGTCGGGCAGGCGTTCCGGCTGGATCTTGATGACGCGCCGGGCGACAAGTCTCGTGTGCAACTGCCGCACAAAGAGATCTTTGAGGCATTGGAGCCTGGCTCAACCCTGCTTGTGAACGACGGCAAAATCCGCCTTAAGGTCCAGAAATGTGGCGCTGATTTCGCGGATTGCACCGTGGAAGTCGCCGGCACGATCTCGAACCGCAAGGGTGTGAACGTGCCGGACGTCGTGCTGCCTTTGGCGGCCCTGTCCGCGAAGGATCGCAAAGATCTGGAATTTGTGTGCCGTCTTGGCGTCGACTGGCTGGCGCTTAGTTTTGTGCAGCGTCCTGCCGATGTCGCCGAAGCGCGGGAGCTTTCGCAGGGGCGCGCGGCAATCCTGTCGAAGATCGAAAAGCCAGCGGCTGTCACGGCCTTTGATGATATCCTTGCCGTGTCGGACGGAATCATGGTCGCCCGTGGTGACCTTGGCGTTGAACTGCCCGTCCAGAACGTGCCGCCTATTCAGAAACGCCTGATCCGCAAGTGCCGCGCGGCCGCCAAGCCGGTGATCGTCGCGACGCAAATGCTCGAATCGATGATCGAAAGCCCGATGCCGACCCGCGCCGAGGTGTCCGATGTCGCCGCTGCGATCTACGAAGGCACGGACGCTGTGATGCTGTCGGCGGAAAGTGCCGCAGGCGACTTCCCGATCGAAGCCGTGCAGACGATGAACGCTGTTGCGCTGGAAGTTGAAAGCGATCCGACCTATCGCGAGGTCGTCGAAGCCAGCCGCGGCGGTGCGAAACAATCCGTCGCTGATGGCATCGTGTCCGCTGCGCGTGAAATCGCGGAAACCGCTGATATCAAAGTGATTTGTTGCTATACCGAGTCGGGGAAAACCGCGTCTTTGGTGGCCCGCGAACGCCCGGCAGTGCCGATCATTGCCATGACATCCCTGATGGGAACCGGACGCCGTCTGGCGCTGACATGGGGGCTGCATTGCGTCAAAACTTCGGACGTGGACCGCTTCAAAACGGCTGTTTTGAATGCTGCCCGCGCCGCGCGCGCAGAAGGGTTCGCCGAACCGACCGACCACCTGGTCGTTACCGCCGGTGTGCCCTTTGGCCAGTCGGGCACCACCAACATTCTGCGTGTTGCGCCCTGTGATGAGCGCCTCATCTTGCCCGCTGACCCGGACTAACCGATCAATCGCCTGAAAACGGCGATTTTTCCCTTGCCAGACAGCCGTTTCGCGGCTATCTCGCGCACTTCCGACGAGCACCCCGGCCAAAGTGGCATGCCGAGGGCGCTTTTGAACCGTCCGAAAGAAGGAGATGGAAATGCCTAAGATGAAGACAAAGTCGAGCGCCAAAAAGCGCTTCAAAGTGTCGGCGACCGGTAAGGTCATCGGCGGATCGGCCGGCAAGCGCCACGGCATGATCAAGCGGTCCAACAAGTTTCTGCGGAACGCCCGCGGCACACGTGTGCTGAGCGAACCCGATCAGAAGTTGGTCAAATCCTATATGCCATACGCACGCTGAGGAGCTTGAGAGATGCCTAGAACCAAAGGTGGCACAGTCACCCACGCCCGCCATAAAAAAGTTACCGACGCCGCAAAAGGCTATTACGGCCGTCGCAAGAACACCTTCAAGGTGGCCCGTCAGGCCGTCGACAAGGCAAACCAATACGCAACGCGTGACCGTAAGAATCGCAAGCGCAACTTCCGCGCGCTGTGGATCCAGCGGATCAACGCAGCCGTGCGCAGCCACGACGAAGCGCTGACATACTCGCGTTTCATCAACGGTCTGTCGCTGGCCGGTGTCGAAGT
>JABDQU010000175.1 GCA_013042105.1 Boseongicola sp. | reverse complement strand
CCGCCGGACCACGGAGCAAAGCCCCAGCCGAGGATCGCGCCGACGTCGCCTTCGCGGATATCGGTGAGGACGCCATCCTCAAACGAGCGGACCGCCTCAAGGGTTTGGGCCATCATCAGGCGGTGCTGGACTTCGGTAAGCGATGGTTGATCTTTGAGGAGCGGGTATTTGTCGTGCAGACCGTCCCATGTGCCGGTGCGCTTTCCGGTGTCGTCATAGGCATAAAGACCGGCCTTGGCGCTGCGGCCTGTTCTGCCTTCGCTTTCAAGCCAGAACAGGATCTCGTCGGTGAAGGCATCCGGGTAGGCGTCGCCCATGGCGGCATTTGTCGCGCGGGCGATGGAGGCGTTCAGGGTGATCGTTGTGTCGTCGATGAGCTGCAGGGGGCCAAGAGGGAAGCCGAGGAGTTTGGCGGCGTTTTCGATGAGTGCAGGTTCGACCCCTTCGCCGACCATCCGCAGTCCTTCGCGGCCGTAGGGCAGGATGCAGCGGTTGGCGTAGAAAAACCGCGCGTCGTTGACGGCGATGGGTGTCTTCTTGATCTGGCGCACGAAATCGAGCGCCTTGGCGACGGCACGGTCGCCGGTTTGCGCACCTTTGATAATCTCAACGAGCAACATCTTGTCGACGGGCGAGAAGAAGTGGATGCCGATGTATTGCTCGGGGCGTGCGCTGGCCTTGGCAAGTTCGGTGATCGGCAGGGTCGAGGTGTTGGTCGCGAAGATCGCGTCTTCCGGGATGATGGGTTCGACTTTGGCCGTCATCTCGGCTTTGACTTTTGGGTCCTCGAAAACGGCCTCAACGATGAGATCGCACCCCTTCAGAGCGTCGAGGTCGGTGGTCGCGGTGATGCGAGCGAGGACCTGTTCTTTCTTTTCTTCGGTGACTTTGCGACGCTGGATGCCTTTGTCGAGGATGCCTTCCGCGTGGGCCTTGCCCCGGTCGGCGGCGTCCTGATCGCGGTCGATGAGAACCACTTCGATGCCTGCGTTTGCCGAGACGTAAGCGATACCTGCGCCCATCATGCCCGCGCCGAGGATGCCGACTTTCTTGACGGTTTCATCGGCAACGTCCGGGCGGTTTGCGCCTTTTTCAAGCGCCTGCTTGTTGACGAACAGCGAGCGGATCATGGCGGAAGACCGCGGGTCCATCAGGATCGATGTGAACCATCGGGCTTCGATTTTCAGCGCGGTGTCGAATGGCACGAGTGCGCCTTCGTAAATGGACGACAGCAGCGCTTTGGCGGCCGGATAGACGCCTTTGGTCTTGCCGTTGATCATCGCGGAGGCGCCGACGAAGGTCATGAAACCGGCAGGGTGATAAGGCGCGCCGCCGGGCATTTTCCAGCCCTTTTGGTCCCATGGTTTGACGATGTCGGCGTCTGTCGCGTTCAGCACCCATTCCTTGGCTGCGGCCATCAGATCTTCGGCAGGCACGACCGCGTCGATGAGTTGGGCGGATTTCGCTTTCTTCGGGTCCAGCATCTTGCCCTCAAGAAGGACAGGCGCGGCAGCCATTGCACCGACCATGCGGGAATAGCGGGTCGTGCCACCAGCGCCGGGGAAGAGACCGAGGAGGATTTCGGGAAGGCCGATTTTGGCCTTTGGGTTATCGGCCATGACGCGGTGGTGGCAGGCGAGCGCAATCTCGGTGCCGATACCAGCGCACAGGCCCGTGATGGCACAGGCGACCGGTTTGCCGCCCTTGTTGCTCTTGGGGTCCATGCCTGCGCGTTCGATTTTCCGCAGGATACGGTGGCCATTCATTATGAAGTCGAAAAGAGCCGGGGCAGGGTTTTCGCCGCCTTCTTCGCGGATCGTGGCAAGCGTGTTCAGGTCCATGCCGCCAGCAAAGGTATCTTTGCCAGAGGTGATCACGATGCCTTTCACAGCGTCGTCCGCAAGGCCCTTGTCGAAGGCTTCCTCAAATTCTGCGAATGCCTCGCGGCTGAGGACGTTCATCGACTTGCCGGGGAGGTCCCAAGTAATGACGGCGACGCCATCGTCGTGGAGGTCATATGTGAAATCAGTCATGGTATTGAACCTTCTTCGGATATTTCGGGGTCGCGATCCCGTCTGCGGGTTGGGATGCGAAATTTTGAGATTGTGTTGTGGCTAGGACAGCAGGTTTTCGATGTCGCCCACCGTGGTTGGCAATGTGAGATACTCCAGCATTTCGATCTTGGGCTCATCGTTGTGATCAAAATGGAGGAAGAGTTTGACGTCGTTGGTGACGGGAGCTTCTTCGCTGCTATGGAACTTGGTGAAGCGGACCGAGACTTTTTTGCGGCGGTTTATTGTGGGCTCTTGCGCAAGAATCTGGTGGTGCGACTGGGTGATCTGTTTTGAATGGAGCATGTCCTTGTAATTGTTAAACATTGCGACAAACTGAGCTTCATCCTGGATAATCGTTGCCCCGGCCTCGCTGTAGATCACGGTTGGAAGGGAGTAATGCTGGGCAAGAGCGCCGAACTCGCCCAGCACAAAAGCAGCTTCGATGGCTTGAAGGAACTCCGCGAGGATGATCGCTTCTTTTGATGCCTGAGCCTCTGTAAGGGCGTTCATGTTGGGCGTTCCTTCTAGCGGTTTCTGTCGGCTGAGAGGTGCTGTCGAATGTCAGACCCGTTCGATGATCGTGGCGGCGCCCATGCCGGATGCGACGCAGAGCGTTGCAAGACCAAGCGTTTTGTCGCTGCGTTCCAATTCATCCAGCAGGGTGCCGATGATGATCGCGCCGGAAGCTCCGAGGGGGTGACCCATGGCGATCGCTCCGCCGTTGACGTTGACGCGTGAGTGGTCGACGTCGAAAGCTTGCATGAAGCGCAGAACAACGGACGAGAAAGCTTCGTTGACTTCAAAGAGGTCGATGTCACTGATCGAGATACCGCTGTCGGCGAGAATTCTCTGGGTGGCGGGCACGGGGCCGGTCAGCATGATCGTTGGATCAGTGCCGATTTTGGCGGTGGCGCGGATGACGGCGCGGGGTTTCAGGCCGTGGGCCTCGCCAAACTCTTTCGAGCCGATAAGAACGCCCGCCGCACCGTCCACGATACCCGACGAGTTGCCCGCGTGGTGGATGTGGTTGATCTTCTCAAGGTGCGGATACTTCATCATGGCGACGGCATCGAAACCGGGCATGACTTCGCCCTGGTCCTTGAACGCGGGCTTCAGCGCACCCAGCGCCTGCATGTCGGTGCCGGGGCGCATGTATTCGTCGTGATCAAGAATCGGCAGGCCGTTCATGTCGTTGATGGCGACGATGGACTTGTCGAAACGGCGCTCCTCCCAAGCCTTAGCGGCGCGGTCCTGACTTGCCACGGCGAGTGCGTCGGCGTCGTCGCGGCTGATGCCGTATTCGGTGGCGATGATGTCGGCTGATATGCCCTGCGGAACGAAGTAGGTGTTCATGGCGATTGAGGGGTCAACCGCGATGGCGGCTCCGTCGGCGCCCATGGCCACGCGGCTCATGCATTCGACGCCGCCTGCGATATAGCCTTCGCCTGCACCGCCTTTGACCTGATTGGCGGCGAGGTTCACGGCTTCCATGCCCGAGGCGCAGAAACGGTTGATCGACAAACCGGGGATACGTTCGTCGAGGTTCGAGGCCAGAACGGACGTGCGCGCGAGGCATCCGCCTTGTTCCATGACTTGGGTCGCGTTGCCCCAGATCACGTCTTCAACGGCATGGCCCTCAAGGTTGTTGCGCGATTTTATCGCGTTCAGCATGTCGGCAGACAGCTTGGCAGGGGTCACCTCATGGAGGCTTCCGTTGGCGCGGCCCTTGCCGCGAGGGGAGCGAACAGCGTCGAAAATATATGCGTCGCGCATGGCGAAATCCTTATATTCAGGCCCGATCCGCAGGGGATCCGGGCATC
>JABDQU010000172.1 GCA_013042105.1 Boseongicola sp. | reverse complement strand
GCGCTGGCGCGTGCCGAATTACAGGACGAGTTTGCGACTTTTCTGCGCGAGATATCGCCATTGATCCGCGCGGCTGAGTAGTCATAATAATCCGAAACACCAAGCGAGCAGGCAACAGAACTTGGCTACCCCCGTCCTTGATCTCAGCAGGACTTTCTCGCGGCTAGGCCCGCGAGCTTCTACCGGCATTGATCGGGTTGAACGCGCGTATCTGGAAGAAACGATCCGCCGGGGTGGTTGGGCACTGATCCGCACACCGCGCGGGTTTTTGATGTTTGAACCTGACCGTCTGCCGCGACTGCCGGATTATCTGGACCGCACCGATCTTGACGGGGCTGACCTTGCTTCGACGATCCGTGCGATTGCCTCGTCACGTTCTTCCAGCCTGTCGATCCGCAAGATCATGTGGCGCATGCCAAATGGCCTCGCCTACATCAACGTCGGCCACACCAACATCAACAGTCAGACGTTCCGCGCGATGATGGAGATGCCGGACAACCGCAAGATCGTGATGATCCACGACACGATCCCGATTGATCATCCCGAGTATCAGACCGAAGCCAGTCGCGCGAAGTTTGTCGAGCGGCTGACGGCAACCATCAATTTCGCCAACCATATTATCGTGCCCTCCGACGAGGTGCGCGAAAATATCGAACGCCGCATGGTGGGCACCGGGCATCGTGTGCCTGTTACTGTCTCGCCTCTGGGTATCGACGTCGGCGGTCAGCCAGCGGCACCCGCCAAATCGGATAAGCCCTATTTCGTCGTCCTCGGTACGATTGAGCCACGCAAAAATCACCAGTTGCTCTTGGATATCTGGGACCGGATGCACCAGAAAATGGACGAAAGCCGGATCCCTGAATTGCGGATCATCGGCGCGCGCGGATGGAAGAACCCGACCGTCTTTGACTGGCTGGATCATTCTCCACACGTCGGACGCACCGTTTTCGAGATGGGCTCGCTGCCCGACAAGGAAATGAAGGCGCAGATGGCGGGCGCAACCGGTCTCTTGTTCCCAAGCCATGCGGAAGGCTTTGGTCTGCCGCCGTTTGAAGCCACCGCGCTGGGCATTCCTTCAATTTCTGCGCCATTGCGCACGGTAGAGTTGTTTCTCGGCGACATGCCTATTTACGCAGATCCGGCGGATATGTATCAGTGGTTCCAGGCCATACGGGGGTTGGCTACCGAAGACTTGGCGCAAAGGGCTCAACGCCGCGCTGAATTGCTCGCTTATGGGCTGCCGACGTGGGAAAAACACTTCGATCGTGTCTTCGAACTATTAGATTAGTCGTCGTTTCCCTTGGGCGGGGTCCGGCGAAAGCAGTCGGGCAGGGCACGTGGGGATCACAACCGCACTGAAATTCAGGATCGAACGCCGAAAGCGGCAGTTGCGTGCTATTCGCAAGCGTCGCGAACTGACCCCTGTCGCCAATCGCACACAGCAGATTGGCCCCAAGGCGATCCTCGCCTTCCTGACGATCCGCAACGAGAAGCCACGGCTGCCGTATTTCCTCGACTACTACCGTGCGCTGGGCGTTGATCATTTCCTGTTCGTCGACAACGGCTCAACCGACGGTGGGGCAGACTACCTTGCTGAACAGCCGGATGTGTCGCTCTGGCACACGGATGCGTGGTATCGCGAAAGCCGTTTTGGGACGGATTGGCTTAACTGGCTGAAGTTCCGCTACGGTCATGGTCATTGGACGTTGACGCTCGATCCGGATGAGTTCCTCGTCTATCCCTATTGCGATACCCGACCGCTGCCAGCGCTGTGCGGCTGGCTCGATCAATCCGACATCCGCGCTTTCGGCACGCTGCTTCTGGACCTTTACCCGCGCGGGCCTTTGTCGGCCCAGACCTACCGCGAAGGCGATGATCCCTTTCAGCAAGCCCCTTGGTTCGATGCGGCGAATTACACGATCTCCAAGAACCACAAATATGGAAACCTCTGGATACAAGGCGGTCCGCGCGCCCGTGCCTATTTTGAGACTGCCCCACACGCCGCGCCATCGCTGAACAAAATTCCGCTGGTGAAATGGAACCGCAAGTATGCCTACGTCAGCTCGACCCACATGCTTTTGCCCCGCGGCCTGAACCGCGTTTACGATGAAGCGGGCGGAGAAAAGGCGACGGGATGCCTGCTGCATGCCAAGTTTCTCGACACGCTGGCCGACAAGGCCGCCGAAGAAGTCGAACGCCGCCAGCACTTCGCGCGCGGTCGCGAATATGACGCTTATCATCTGAAGGACGAGGGCACTGAAGGCCTCTGGACCCCGTGGTCCGAACGTTTCGATGGCTGGCAACGGCTCGAAACTCTGGGTCTGATGTCGAAGGGCAACTGGGCGTGAGCGTCGGTTTTGTCATGATGGCGCACGCGGCGTTGGATCGGGCCGCGCAAGTTGCGTTGCACCTTGCCGATCAGGGTTGCCCCGTTGTGATCCATGTCGACAAGCGCGCCGATCCGGACGCCTTTTTCGACCTCGTGCGCCGCGTTTCCGGTCAGCCGCGCATCCATCTTGCGCCGCGCATCGCCTGTGACTGGGGCCGCTTTTCGCTGGTCGAGGCCAGCCGCAGCGCCAGCGCCTATCTTCTCGCCCATGCGCCCGAGGTGCGTCACGTTTACCTGATCTCGGGGGCCTGCCTGCCGATCCGCCCGGTGTCTGAACTGATCGCTCACCTTGATGCTCACCCGGACACGGATTTCATCGAAAGCGTGACCATCGAAGACGTCACCTGGACGAAAGGGGGCCTGAGCGAAGAGCGCTTCACCCTGACGTTCCCTTTCGCATGGAAACGCCAGCGCCGCCTGTTCGATCTTTGGGTTGAAGCGCAGCGCCGTGTCAGGTTTCGCCGCAAGACACCCGAAGGCATCAAGCCGCATATGGGCTCGCAATGGTGGTGCCTGACGCGCAAGACGCTGGAAGGCAT
>JABDQU010000171.1 GCA_013042105.1 Boseongicola sp. | reverse complement strand
GTGCCTTCCGGCAAGAGCGGTTTGACAAGGTCCGTTACAAAATAAGCGAGGGCCGCAAAGACCAGCGCTCCGATGAGTTTTCCGCCCGTGGGCATAATTTTCTATCCCGGTTTAGTGACCGTAATCTGCGTTACGTCGATACTTCCGGCGTGAAAGCCCGCAGCGCAAGAGGTTAGATAGAAATTCCACATTCTTCGGAAGCGATCGTCGAATCCGCGCAACGTTTTTATTTCGTCCCACCGGGCGTTGAATGCCTCATGCCAGCGGCGCAGGGTCTGGCTGTAGCTTTCGCCAAACTCGATGGATTGCAACACATTGAGGCCTGCGCGCTCAATCTCGGACTTTAGCACGCTTGGCGAGGGTAACATCCCGCCCGGGAACACATATTTCTGAATGAAATCAACACTTTTTCGGTAAGTTTCAAAGCGGTGATCTTCGACCGTGATGATCTGCAGCGTGGCGGAACGGCCCGGTTTCAGACGATCGCGCACGGTGTCGAAATAAACCGGCCAGTATTTTTCACCGACCGCTTCGAACATCTCGATCGAGGCAATTCCATCGTAAAGACCGGTTTCGTCGCGGTAATCCTGTAACTTGATGTCAACTTTATCAGACAGCCCTTCACGGGCCATCCGGGCAACAGCATAGTCATATTGCTCTTGAGAAATGGTTAATCCGGTGACCTTCAGACCGCGTTCCTTGGCGGCGTATTCAGCGAACCCACCCCAGCCGCAGCCGATCTCAAGCACGTGGTCGCCGGGCTTGGCGCCCATCTGATCAACCATGCTGGCGTATTTCTGTTCCTGAGCCTTTTCAAGGTCTTCCTGCCCGGTCTTAAACAAGGCGGACGAGTAGGTCATCGAGTCATCCAGCCATAAACTGTAGAAATCGTTGCCCAGATCATAGTGATGGGCGATGTTCTTGCGGGCCTGGGCTTTGGAGTTGTTGTTCATCCAGTGACGCAGACGCTCGAAGGCGCGCACGATCGCCATGCCGGTGTAGCTGTTATACATTTCGTCATTGTCTTCGTGGACCACGTCCATAAAGGCCTGCAGGTCCGGTGTAGACCACCAGCCTTCAAGGTAAGCCTCTGAAAACCCTAGATCTCCTTCCCGGATCAGGCGCGCAAACACGTCCGGGTTGTGGATGTGCAGCTCGGCGACGGGTCCGGGGTTGGGGCCTTCGACGCGAAACACGCGGCCATCGTCGAGATGGAAGTCCATACGACCGTTTTGCAGCTTGCTCGCAAGTGAGTAAGCTGTTGAAAAATAACGCGGAAGGTTCGTCTGACCTTCAAGATCTGTAAGTGGCGTCATACCCGTATCCCCCGCTGACGTCGCAAACAAACTAACGCCTGCAGCCCATTTCTCAACCTTTTCTTGCACTTAACCTAAGGGCAAAGGCGCAAGCGATGAAATGCGCGGCTTTAGCCAAAAAAGCGACGTCGGTATCACGTCGGTATAACGTCGGTATTACGTCGGTGCGCCCGTTCGCTGCCTTAAATGCGCATTAACACTTAAAGTCCGAGATCGGCGAAGACTTTCGGCAGTGTTTCGGGCAAATCCTCGGCGATCAGACCGGGGCCAAAGCGGCGGGCGGCCGCGCTGTGGAGCCATGCTGCGGTGCCTGCAGCCTTCAAGGGCGGCATGCCGCGCGCCATAAGACCTGTTGCAAACCCGGCCAGAACATCGCCCGACCCCGCCGTGGCGAGCCAGGGCGCTGCGTTTTCGCCAGTTGTGCGGACCACGAAAGACTGGCCGGTTTCGTCGGAAATATGCGTCTCGGCCCCTTTCAAAAGGACGGTGCATCCTGCCCGCGCCGCCGCCGCCCTGACCGACGCCTCGGGTCCGACAGAAGAAAGGGTCTCGGCGAAATCGGGAAAGAGGCGCGCAAACTCACCGTGATGCGGCGTCAGCAGACAGCCGCGATGGAGGGCCGCGAAGAGGATTTCAGGCTTGTTTTGGAACCGTGTGAGAGCATCGGCATCAAGCACGGTAGCCCGACCCGCGTTTAGCGCCGCAAAGACCAGTGCTTGGGTATCGGGGCCCAGTCCAAGTCCCGGACCGAGGCAGAGCGCGTTCAGGCGCGCGTCGTCCAACGCCTCTGTAAGACCGGGCGCGCCATCCAGCGGACGGCACATAATAGCGGTGGTCTGTGCGGCCACCTCAAAGAGTGCCGGGTGCGGACAGCCCAGAGTGACAAGGCCCGCACCCATGCGCAGCGCACCACGGGCGGCAAGGCGTGCCGCGCCGGTTTTGCCCGGCCCGCCGGTCAGCACCAGCGCATGGCCGTGGCCATATTTATGGGCCTCGGGGGATTTGGCGAGCGCAGCCCTGTCGAGGGAGGTGGCAGTGATCTCGGTCGGTTCCATGAAGAGTATTTTGCCTCCGGCGGGGATTTTTCGGACCCAAAGAGTTACAGGCCAATATCCTTAACAATCAGTTGCCCGGTGCAGGCCGCCCCTGCCCCTGTCGTATGGCCGATTTTCGGTGCGTGGAAGGTGACGGTCATATCGGGGGTTACGGGCAGGTCGGTGAGGACCGCGCCGGTATCGGCATCAATGCCGCTGAGGATATCGACCGCGACGCACTTGCTGGCGGGGCTTTCGGTGGCGATGGCTTTGAAGGCAGCGGTCACTTCGTCCGGCAGCGGGCGCGTGAGGCCGATGCCGAAGACCGCGTCGATCCAGATGTCGGTCGGCGGGTCAGCGAAGCGCATGTCACGCCCCGCGTGCGGGATCAGGGGCGAGACGACGCCGCCTGCGTTGGCGAAAGCGAGCGCATTGGTTTTGGCGTCGGGGGGCATTTTGTCGATGTCACCGTAGTGAAAGACCTCGACATCCCAGCCGTAGTCGCGAAAGCGGTTGGCGATGACGAAGCCGTCGCCGCCATTGTTGCCGGGGCCTGCGAGGATACCCGCGCGGCGCGGTGCGTTCAGAAGGTCCGGCCAGGTTTCGAAGATGGCTTTGACCACCGCTTTTCCAGCGCGGTCCATAAGTTCAAGGCCGGTGACGGTGCCGCTGGCGATGGCGGCCTGTTCAATGTCGCGCATTTGAGAGGATGTCAGTGGGGTGGTCATGGGGCCTCCGATCCTGTTCTTTGTGGGAAATCGCGCGTGCGGACGCAAGGCTCTGGGCGATGCGATTCAATTTTGACTTTTTTTCGCGCGACATGCACAAAAATTAAGCATACTGAGATCATTGTCACGAGACGACGCATCCAGCCCCTGCCCTTTGATTGTGGCCGGCGGGCTTTCCGTGGTCTCACCCAAGAAAACACGCATCCAGGGAGTCGGAGCCATGAAAAAGGTAGAGGCCATTATCAAACCGTTCAAATTGGACGAGGTGAAAGAGGCGTTACAGGAGATTGGCGTTCAGGGTCTGAGCGTGCTGGAGGTCAAGGGATTTGGTCGCCAGAAGGGTCACACCGAGCTGTATCGTGGCGCGGAATATGTCGTCGACTTCCTGCCCAAAGTGAAAATCGAGGTCGTTCTGGCCGATGATCAGGTCGACGCCGCCATTGCGTCGATCATTGAGGCGGCCAAGACGGACAAGATCGGCGACGGCAAAATCTTCGTGTCTGACGTCAGCCAGGCCATTCGCATCCGAACCGGTGAAGCCGGCGAAGACGCGCTGTAATTCAAACAAATCTAGATCAAGGAAAGAGGGTCTCACCCATGAGCAACAAGGACATGTTGAAAACCATCAAGGATGAAGACGTCGAATACGTCGACATCCGTTTTACCGATCCGCGCGGCAAGCTGCAGCACGTGACGGTGATGTCGGATCAGGTCGACGAGGACTTCCTTGAGGAAGGTTTCATGTTTGACGGATCGTCGATCGCTGGCTGGAAGTCGATTGACCAGTCGGACATGAAACTGATGCCGGATGCATCGTCTGCGTATATGGACCCGTTTTTTGCGGAAAAGACTTTGGCTGTGCATTGTTCCATCGTGGAGCCGGACACGGGCGAAGCTTACGACCGTGATCCACGTGGCACGGCGGAGAAGGCTGAAGCCTATCTTAAGTCTTCGGGCATTGGTGATGTGGCTTACATGGGCCCTGAGGCCGAGTTCTTCCTGTTTGACGATGTGCGTTTCTCGGTTGAGATGAACAAAGTGTCTTACGAGGTCGATGCGATTGACGCGTCGTGGAACACCGACACCGATTACGAGATGGGCAACATGGG
>JABDQU010000170.1 GCA_013042105.1 Boseongicola sp. | reverse complement strand
CCTCCGGACCTCCCCGGGATATTTCTTCCAAAAAGAATGATTAGCATTGCCGCCGCCTGTTGTTTGCTTTTAGGCCTGCCTTCCGCTGTCCTGTCGCAGACAAATCTAGTTTTTCGAACTGACGAGGCGCATCTTGAAGTCATCGCCGAAAAGATTGAATCGATTTTCATGCATGGACGACCTTCGGTGCAATTCGAACTCGACGCGTTATCTTCAACCGCTTTCAGCAATTTGACGGCTGGTATCGTTGGCGAGACTCTCACGATTTCGCTGTGCAATCGCCCACTTCTCGAGGTGATCGTCCGCGAGCGGCTGGACGGGCGCGGCATTCTCAATCTGCCTACGATCGAAGCGGCAATCGCGGTTACGCACGTTGTCGAAGGAAAGGCCGACTGCGCAAGCCTCGCGGAGCATTTCGATGAGTGACGTTCAGATACGACCGGCGACCACATCTGATGAGGACGCCATCTGGTCTATGCTGGAGCCTGTATTTCGTGCGGGCGACACCTACGCCATCGACCCTGACATCACACGGGCAGACGCCCTCAGGTATTGGTTTGCCGCACAGACCTATATCACCGATGGCGGCACCTATTACATCCGGCCCAACCAGATGGGCGGCGGCGATCACGTCTGCAATGCAGGCTTTGTCACTGCCGCACAGGCCTCTGGTCGCGGTGTCGCACGCGCGATGCTTGCCCACGCACTGAGCGAAGCCAAAACCCTTGGCTTTGACGCCATGCAGTTCAATTTCGTCCTCGCAAGCAACACCCGAGCCATCGATATCTGGCAGCGTGCCGGCTTCAATCAGATCGGCCGCATCCCCCAGGCATTTCGCCACCCTCGCGATGGCAAGGTCGACGCCTTAATCCTGCACAAGTTTCTGGATTAATCGCGCCGCCGCGCCTTGCCATTCCCGGCCCAAGCACCGACATTCCCCCCAACACCAAGCCTCACAGAAAGATACGAGATGTTCACCACCATGGCAGACGACAGCTCAAAGGACGACAAATCCCAGGTCGGCGGCAAAGCCGAGCAATTGTTCTTCAAATCCCGCAACGTGATCATCACCGGCGAGATCAACAACAAACTCGCCGAGCGCACCGTGAAGCAACTGCTCGCGCTTGCCGAAGACAGCGATGACCCGATCAATCTCTATATCTCGTCGCCCGGCGGTCACGTCGAAAGCGGCGATATGGTCCACGACATGATCAAATTCATCAAGCCAACCGTCCGCACGATCGGCTCGGGCTGGGTGGCCTCGGCCGGTGCCTTGATCTTCGTTGGCGCGGCACTGGAAAACCGCTTCTGCCTGCCCAATACCCGCTTCCTGCTGCACCAGCCATCAGGCGGCATCGGCGGACAGGTCTCCGACATGCAAATCCAGGCCGGCCAGATCGAAAAAATGCGCGAGCGTTTCCACAACCTCTTTGCCGAAGCCACCGGTCAAACGCCCGCCAAAATCGCAAAAGACACCGAACGTGACTTCTGGCTCGATACCAAAGAAGCCAAAGCCTACGGCCTTCTGGGCAAAGTCATCTCTTCGGCAAGCGAACTCTCCTGACCCCTCTTTGGGTCCTGAAAATCCTCGGGGGACGCGGGCCATTGCCCGCGCGGGGGCAGACCGCCCCCTCCCCGACCAACCAAAGGCACATCAATGGCCGACCGTGACCGACCGCTCTATGCCGTCCTGATTGACGCCGATAACATCCCGGCAAAACACGCAGGCGCGATCCTGAATGAAGTCACCACCTTCGGAGAACCGGCCCTGCGCCGCGTCTATGGCGACTGGTCCTCGGGCCGACTCAACGCCTGGACCAAAGCCGTGCGGGAACTCGGTCTGGTGGCCCATCAGGAAAGCGCCAATACAGTCGGAAAGAATGCCAGCGATATCGGCCTCGTTATCGACGCCATGGATATCCTGCACACCGGCCGCTTTGACGGCTTTGTCCTCGTGTCCTCCGACAGCGACTTCACGGCGCTGGCAAACCGCGTGCGCGAACAGGGCATGGATGTCATCGGCATCGGCGAAGCCAAGGCGCCCGAAAGCCTGCGCAACGTCTGCAACCGTTTCGTGCTGATCGAAAACATCGCCGACGACACCAGCCCCGCCGAAAAAGGCAC
>JABDQU010000168.1 GCA_013042105.1 Boseongicola sp. | reverse complement strand
CACAAGCTGCGTGTGCTTGTCGGCCTCGTCCCACGCCATGTTGCGACGACGCTCAACCAACGGCAGATACGCCCGCAAAAACGCGCGCCCGACATCCTGCGTGAAGGCGAAATCCTTTTCCCAGTCGCCGGTGTTCAGATCATCGTAAAAGATGCCTCCCACACCCCGCGCACGCCCCCGATGCGGCACATAGAAATACTCATCCGCCCAGTCCTTCAGGCGCGGATAAATGTCCTCGCCATGCGGGTCGCAATGCGCCTTTTGAACAGCGTGGAAATCCGCCGTGTCCTCATCGTATTCAATGCAAGGATTGAGGTCAGACCCACCGCCAAACCACCACGCATGCGGCGTCCAGAACATCCGCGTGTTCATATGGATCGAAGGCACATGCGGGTTCTGCATATGCGCCACCAGACTGATCCCACTGGCCCAGAACCGCGGATCATCCGCCATGCCCGGAATACCCTTGCGCGCCGCCATAGCCGCCTGCGCCCGTTCGCCGAGCTTGCCGTAAACGCTTGAAACATTGACGCCGATCTTCTCGAACACACGCCCGTCGCGCATCACGCTCATCAGACCGCCACCGGCATCCGAACCATCATCCGAGGCGCGCTTTGTTTTCGTGACCTCAAACCGCCCCGCAGGCCGATCCGCAAACGGCCCTTCGGTCTGGCTGTCCTCCAACGCCTCAAACGCCTCGACAATCCCGTCGCGCACGTCGCGAAACCACGCACTTGCCCGTGATTTCTGGTCTTCAAATTGATCTGTCATTTAACTTCCCGGCCGAGTTTTGCCAAAGACTGTCACAGGCCACCGGAAAGGCAAAGGGGCCGCGCGCAAATTAGTGCGCAGGCGCATCCACCGCATCGACCAGCGTGCGGCCACCATCGACCGTCAAAATCTGCCCGGTCATGAACCCCGACCCGTTTGACGCCAGAAACTGCGCGACTTCCGCCAACTCTGACGGCGCCGCAATCCGGTTCAACGGCGTCGAATCGAGGATTTCCTCGCGAAACTCTTCATGCTCGGCCAACGCGCCCTTCAAAGACGCAGACATCACCGACCCAAGCGCAATCGCGTTCACCCGAATACGATGCGGTGCCAACGCCACCGCCATCGACCGCGTCAACTGATCCACCGCCGCCGAACTTACGGAATATGCCAGCAAATGCGGCTGCGTGCGCCGCGCCGCGATCGAAGACAGGTTAATGATTGACCCCACAGGCCCATCACCCTCGGTCTCGTCCGCCTGCTTGATCATCCGTTTCGAGAAGATCTGACACAAACGAAGCGACGTCATCAGGTTCTGGTTGAGCAGCGTTGTCACCGCATCGTCGTCCGCGTTGAGCGGGTCCGCCACCAGCATCTGACGCGAGCCGTTCACCAGAATATCCACACGATCAAACCGGTCCAGCGTCGCCGACAACAGGTTCGCCACACTCAGTTTTTCGCGCAGATCCCCCGCGAAATAGCCCGTCGTGCCTTCGTCGTCGTCCTCAATGTCACCGATCTCGGCAATCAACCGTTCCTCATCCATGTCCGCAAACATCACATTCGCGCCACGCGCGACGAAATGGCGGGCAATCGCCAGCCCCACCCCGTTGGCCGCCCCGGTGACAACGGCGGTCTTGCCTGCAATGGAAAATGACATGAGAGACTATCCTTTTCGGGAGCGCTTCGGCGATGTGGCGTGGAAAAGTTTGAACGACGGCGTCTGGGCCAATGGTTGAACAGAGCGGAACGTGTCTTCTAGCACAGTTTCGTAGGGCAAATGCCGGTTCGCGACAAGCCAGAGGCTGCCTTTCGGCTCCAACAGTCGCGCCGCCGCCCGAATGAAATCCTGCCCCAACCGGGCATCAACCGCACGCCCCTGATGAAACGGAGGGTTCATCACAACGTGATCCACGGCACGCTCAGGCTTCCAGCTCAGCGCGTCATCCCAATGGAAAACCGCGACGTCGTCGGTCACGTTCTTCTCGGCGCATTGTACCGCCAGATAGTCCGCCTCGACCAGATGAAGCGCGTCAGGCTGGCTTTTCTCCAGGATCCGGCGGCTCAGATACCCCCATCCGGCCCCAAGATCGACAACGCATCCCCTGAGCACAGGCAGATGCTCGGCAAGAAAGACCGATGCGGCATCGGGGCCATCCGCCGAAAACACGCCCGGTGCGGTGCAAAACCCCGAAGATGTCTCCCGTGGCGTCATCTCCGGCAGATCGAGAACCTTCATCACGTCCTCTTCAAGGCCCGCCTTTTCGAACCAGAACAACTTGCCATGGGCCTTTGAGACGACCTCGCGCACATCAAAACGCTTGCGGCACAATTTGAGAAAACTCTCGATGCCATCCGTCTTCTGACCATCGACGATGATCGGTGCGTTATCCGGTATCCGCCGCACCGCATCCTTCAGATAAGCGAGCGCCAAAGCCTTCTGGCGCGGCAGCCGCAGAATGACCGCATCATACCGGTAATTGACCACTTTGGCCGTATTAAACCCGCGTTCCACCAATGCCTTGTGCGGACCGGCCATGGGCTGCACCGCTCTGACACGCTCCATCTCCACACCCGGCAAATCCAGCTCTGGCCAGGCGTTGAAGACACCGATGCGACCCACATCCGGCAGGACAGAAACGCTCGCAAGCCAGGAGTTCAATCTCTCATCTGTCATGGATGGCAAAGCGCAAACCGCGCCCTATTCCTTTTCCATCGTGCACTGAAGCGGGTGCTGATGACGGCGCGCAAAATCCATCACTTGCGCAACTTTCGTTTCCGCCACCTCAAATGAGAATACACCGACAACGGCCAGACCCTTCTTGTGCACCGTCAGCATGATCTCGAACGACTGAGCATGGCTCAGCCCAAAGAACCGCTCCAGCACATGAACCACGAATTCCATCGGCGTATAGTCGTCGTTCAGCAGCATCACCTTATAAAGCGGCGGCTTGTCCGTCTTTGGCTTGGTCTCGGTCAGAACCCCGGTGTCACTGTCACCCGGCTTGTCCGTATCTGCCATCATATGCAAAGTGCGAAGAATCACGCGGCCCCATCTCGGTCGTGTCGCTAGGCATCATAATATATGCGAAAGCGACGCGGTGAAAAGGGCCACTCTGGGGGAAATCGGTTAACATGCTCCTGACGCTCTGTTTCGACGCGGATGACACGCTCTGGCACAACGAGCGTTTCTTCCAAATGACCCAGGCACACTTTGCTACGCTGCTTGCGGACTACGTCGAAAGCGATCACCTCGCCGAACAATTGCTGGCCGCCGAAAAACGCAACCTTGGCCGCTATGGCTTCGGGATAAAGGGTTTCGTGTTGTCGATGATCGAAACAGCGCTGGATGTCACCGACAACACCGTCCCCGGTCATGTCATTGCCCAGATCATTGCCGCCGGGCAAGACATGCTCGCCCATCCGATTGAGCTTTTGCCGGGCGTCGAGGACACGATAGCCGAACTGGCCCCGAAATACCGACTGATTCTGATCACAAAGGGTGACCTTCTAGATCAGGAGCGGAAAATCGCGCAGTCCGGTCTGGGCGAGGTTTTCGACGGGGTCGAGATCGTCTCAGACAAGACCAAATCCGCCTACGCCGAGATTTTCGCGCGTCATGAAACACCGGCCAATGCCACTCTTATGGTCGGCAATTCTATGAAGTCGGACGTGCTTCCGGCAATTGAAGCAGGTGCCTGGGGAGTTTGGGTTCCCCACGGCGTCACATGGGAAATCGAAGCCGCTGACCCGCCTGAAGACCGTTCCAGATTCCACGAAGCACGTGACTTTATGCAACTGCCCAAAATCATAGCCTCCATCGAACACAGCATGTAGTTGTGTCGACCGCCACACCCACACCATGTTGATAAACCTTTCTTTCACCAAAAATGTACCGAAAATTCATTATTTTCGGATTGGATCGTTCGTGCTAGTGTCCTGAAAAATCAGGGATCTGGCGCAAAAAGACCGGACCCAGAGGCAGTAAAAGGGCACTATCGTGGCGTATCCGCTTATCCTCGGAGCCGTGTTTCGAGCATTTCTATGCGCATGTCTGCTTGCAGCCATGCCAGTTGTTGCCACCGCCGCGCCTTATGCGGCAATGGTGATTGACGCTCGATCCGGCAAAGTTCTTCATTCGCGCAACGCAGACACGCGTCTGCACCCGGCATCTCTTACCAAGATGATGACCCTCTACGTGGTGTTTGACGCCGTCAGAAAAGGCGAAATCAGCCTCGACACGAAGGTGCTGATCTCTCGCAAAGCCGCCGCTGAACAACCCTCCAAACTGGGCCTGAAAGCCGGGTCGCGCATCCAGTTGCGCTATCTCATTCGCGCCGCGGCCGTAAAATCCGCCAACGACGCCGCAACCGCGCTCGGTGAAGCCATCTCGGGCAGCGAAGCCGCCTTCGCCCGCCGCATGACCCGCATGGCCAAAGCCATGGGGATGAGCAAAACCACCTTCAAAAACGCCCACGGCCTGACCGAATCCGGTCACCTGTCCACAGCCCGCGACATGACCACCCTTGGCCGCCACCTGTTTTACGACTTCCCCGAATACTACAATCTCTTCTCCCGCCGCTCGACCAGCGCGGGCATCAAGACCGTCAACAACACAAACCGCCGCCTGCTTGGAAACTACCGTGGCGCGGATGGCATCAAGACCGGCTACACCCGCGCGGCGGGCTACAACCTCGTCGCTTCTGCCGAACGCGGCAACGAACGCATCATCGCAACCGTCTTCGGGGGCCGCTCCACCGCATGGCGCAACGCCCGCGTGGCAGAGCTCCTCGATATGGGCTTTGAACGCGCCCCAACCCGCGTCGCGGTCCGCAAACCTTCGCGCCCCGTGCTACCCGCAGAAGGCGCGACCGGCACGCCGGGCCGCATCGTGCGCGCCTCTGGTCTCGTCACCAAAACACCTCGGCCCTTGCTGCGCCCCATCGAAGAACCGCCGCAGGAAATGCTCATCGCACTTCAGGATGGCATCGCCGATGCGCTGGCCGATGTCGTCGCTGCCGACGCCTCGACCGCAAATCCGGCACCCGCCGTGACCCCCGAGGCAGCCCCGGCCCCCGTCATGACGGCCAGCCTTGCAGGACCGCTTGTTTCCGTCCCACGCCCGCGCGCGCGCACCGTGACGACAGCCGCCTCCGCCGCGTCCACAATGGCACCCGAGGTCGACGACCAGATCGTCGTCACCCGCATGTCCACCTCCGGCGGGCGTCAGTGGGCCATCAACGTTGGCCGCTTCACCACGCGTCACGAAGCCGAAAAAATGTTGCTGCAAACCGCCCTTGTCGAGTTAGGCACTCTGGATGAAGCATTGCGCAAAGTGGTGCGCAGCCAACAGGGTTTTGAGGCGAACTTTGTCGGCCTCTCGGCACAAACCGCCGAACTCGCATGCCGCAGGTTGCTTGCGCAAAACGTCAATTGCCACCCGATGGGGCCAAGCTAACCCTTACGCCCGCCCGGCATCCGCCGACAGCATCAACGCATCCACGCCCAATGTCGCAAGGGCGGCGGTCCATTTCGTCTCGTCCGCTTCCTCGAAAACAAGCGCGCGCGTCGCGTCACAGGTCAGCCACCCGTTCTGCATAATCTCAGCCTCAAGCTGCCCCGGACCCCACCCGGCATAGCCCAGCGCCAACAGCGCATCGCGCGGCGCACCGTCACCGGCCAGCGCCTCCATCACATCAAGCGTCGCCGTCATCCCAAAATCTTCAGACACCTGCAGCGTGGACACATCCGACACGAAATCCCCCGAATGAAGCACAAACCCGCGTCCCCCCTCCACCGGCCCGCCGAAATGCACACTTACGTTACGCGCCACCTCCGGCACATCAATTTCCAACTGTTTCAATAGCTTGGCAAAACTCAACTCGGGCGTCGGCTTATTCACAATCAGCCCCAAAGCCCCGTCCGCCGAATGCGCGCACATGAAAATCACGCTCTTATCAAAGCGCGGATCCCCCATGCCGGGCATCGCAATCAACAGCTTGCCTTCAAGCTGAGACGGGTCAGAGGTTTCAGTCGCGCTCATCCTCAAAGGATGGGGTATCGGGCGCACCGCATCAAGGGCAGGCAAACAACAGTCACAAACGATTACCGGAATGTGATTTCCAAAGCCCCCGCCCCGCGCTTAAATCAACTGATATGAAAGCACTCGCCCTTCCTCTGGCCGCTCTGGCCCTTGCAACACCCGCTGCGGCAGACGACATCCCCGATGTCCTTGCCCACGTTGAGGTTTTGCCCGGCTGGCGGGGCGACGATGGCATCCACCGCGCGGCATTCTCGATAAAACTGGCACCGGGCTGGAAAACCTACTGGCGCACCCCCGGCGACGCAGGCATCCCACCGATTTTCGACTGGTCAACTTCTGAAAACCTGTCCGGTGTCGGCGTGTCTTTCCCCGTCCCGCTGGTCTTTTACGAAAACGGCATGCGCTCGATTGGATATGACGATGGCATGATCCTTCCCATCGCCCTTCGCGCTGGTGACACGGATGGGGATATCGCGCTTTCGGGCCGCATGACGCTTGGCGTCTGCCTCGACATCTGCGTCCCGGTAGAACTGAACTTCGACGCGCTGCTGCCCGGCACCATCACAACGCCAACGCCAATCGTGGCGCGTGCGATGCAAGACCGACCGATGACCCCGACCGAAGCGGGCGTCGGAGCCGTCAGCTGCGACATCGAACCCATCGCCGACGGCATGCGCATCACCGCGATTATGGACGTCCCCCGCATGGGCGACAAAGACGTCGCCGTGATCGAGCTTGCGAACCGCGAGATCTGGGTCTCGGAAGCAACCATGACCCGTCGCGGCAACACACTTGTCGCCAGCGCCGACATGGTGCCACCCGACGCACAGCCGTTTTTGCTGTCACGTCAGGACGTGCGGATCACCGTCATCGGTGGCGGTCAGGCCGTCGATATTCAAGGCTGCGACTAGGCGCGCATCTGACGCGCAAAGCGCAACGCCGCCAAAGCCCACCCTACGAACACAATCACAGAAACGCCCGCTACAAAGGCGGCAAACGCCAGCGCCATAGACGTGGACGCCCCCATAATCGCTGGCATCGCCCCGGTGACAATCACCGCGCCCATCGTCGCGCCAAACCACGCCAGCGCAGAAATGCCGACGCCCCCCAAGACAGCCTGCATCCCCGGCGCCCGGCCGCTTGACGCGCGCCGCACCGCGCGGAACGTCCGCCCGAAGTCATGGCCAATCGCCAACAGCGCAGGCACCACCAACAGAACCAAAACCAGGCCGAACCCCAATCCGTAGACCAGCGTGATCACAGTCGGCTTCAAAAATTGCGCTTGATTTGACGTCTCATAAAGAAGCGGCGCAAGGCCAAGGACAGTCGTCAGTGTCGTCAGGATCACCGGCCTCAATCTGTCCGCCGTGCCATCGATAATCGCCGGAAACAGCCCCCGGTCTTCGCTGTATTCGTCAATCGTCGTGACCAGCACAATGGAATCGTTGATGACAATCCCGACCATGCCAAGCAGTCCGACAACCGAAAACATCGATAGCGGCACATCCCAGATGTAATGCCCCCAAATTGTCCCAACCAGTCCAAAGGGAATAATCGCCATGACCACCACGGGTCGCGACCACGAACTGAACACCCATGACAGCGTCAGATAAATGCCTGCCAGACACAGGATCAGTCCGGTCAGAGCATCCGACAGGAAATTACGCTCATCCTCGGCCAAGCCGGCCATGCGCGTGGAAATCCCGAAATTCTCTTGCAGCGTCGGCAGGATCACTTCGCGGATCTCCGTCGAGATCTCTTCAGCGCGCGCTGGATCGTCTTCCGACAAATCCCCCGTGACCGACACCACCCGAATACCGTTTTCGCGTCGGATCGTCGAAAAGCCCGTGCGACTCTCTACCGTCACGATATCCGCCAGCGGCACATAGACACCCTCGCCCGGGGCCGCACTGCCCGTCCGCACCAGAAGCCGGTCCAGAAAATCCGCCGTCAACTCACCCTCGGGCAATTCCACCCGGATCGTCGCCGACCGCGGCCCGTCGGGGAAACTCGCCGCTTCGATCCCGTTCAAACGCGCCCGCAATACCTGCCCAAGATCATCAATCGTCAGTCCCAGCGCCTGCCCCTGCGGCGTCAGCTCCAACACGACCTCTTCCTTGTCATAGGTCAGATTGTCCTCAAGCGCCGAGACCTCGCCATATTGCGCAAGCTGGGTTTTCAACGCCTCAGCAGCACTCTTCAACTGCTCAGACGAAGCCCCCGAAAGCTCAATATCAATCGCATCGCCGCCCGGTCCGCCCCGCCAGCCACGAAAGCTGATCGTTTCCAACATCGGATGCTGCGGCATCGCCTCCTGCAAGGCCGAGACAAATGTGAAACTGGAATAGGGCCGCGAATCCGCATCAATCAACTCAATCGCAATCGAGCCAAGTTGGAACGTCTCCTTCGTCTCCTGCCCCGCAAGACCACGTCCCGACGTGCCTCCCACCTCGGCAATTGCATAGGCCACCGGGTTCGCGCCGTGCTCTTCCTCAAACTGGGCACCAACCTCGTCCACAGTCGTCTGCAACCGGCGCATCACTTCAAACGTATCCGCTCGCGTCGCCCCAGGCACCATCGCGAAGTTCGCCGTCACCGACCCCTGCTCAGGCGCATTGAAAAACCGCCACTGCACGTCGCCACGAATGAACAAAACCGCCTGACTGGCCAACAACAGGATCACGCCCGCAATCACCGGATACCGCGCCCAGATCACGCCCGCCATCATGGGCCGGAAGATGCGTTCGCGGAACACGCGGAACCCCTTGTTCACCTGCCGCGACGGCCAGTCATACCAATGCTCTTTCGCCGCATGCGCCACCGCATGAC
>JABDQU010000167.1 GCA_013042105.1 Boseongicola sp. | reverse complement strand
CCGGGGTTTTTGCATTTGCAGGCGATGGATCATATTTCCAAGGGGCATCAGCTTGCCGATGTGGCGGCGATTATCGGGACGCTGGACGTTGTGTTCGGCGAGATTGACCGGTGATCCAGTTGCAGTGGGCTGATCTTCTTTTGCCGGTTGCTTTTGTGATCACTGCGATAGTGTCGCGTCAGTTTACAAGCCCTGTTGTCGGTGTTGTGGTGGGAACGCTCTGCGGTCTTGTCCTCTTTGCCGTTTCCACAGTTTTCTCAATCAGCGCCGCCTTTTCGGACATCGACCTTGAGGTTCCAGACTAATGCTCCGCAGACTTCACAAAGACCAACCCGATCATTTCGCGTTTACCGACGCTAATCTTGCATGGGCCGAGGCTCAGATCAAAAAGTATCCAGAAGGGCGGCAGGCGTCGGCGATTATTCCGCTCTTGTGGCGCGCTCAGGAGCAGGAAGGCTGGTTGACGCGGCCTGCGATGGAAGCGGTCGCGGCGATGCTGGATATGGCCTATATCCGGGTGCTTGAGGTGGCGACGTTCTACTTCATGTTCCAACTGCAACCTGTTGGATCTGTGGCGCATATTCAGGTGTGCGGCACGACGTCCTGCATGATTTGCGGGGCCGAGGATTTGATTGGCGTTTGCAAAGAGAAGATTGCGAAACATGCGCATGATCTGTCGGACGACGGCAAGTTTTCGTGGGAAGAGGTTGAGTGCCTTGGAGCCTGTGCGAATGCGCCGATGGCGCAGATCGGCAAAGATTATTACGAGGATCTGACGGCTGAGCGGTTGGGCGAGATCATTGACGAGATGGCGGCAGGCAAGGTGCCGGTGCCGGGGCCTCAGGCCGGGCGCTATGCGGCCGAGCCTTCGGGCGGGCTGACGTCTTTGAAGGACCATGAAAGTGGTCGGGCAAAGTATAACGCCAGCGCTCAGGCGGCGGTGGATATTGGCGATACGATCAAGCGGATTGATGGCACCGAAGTGCCGCTGATCACGCCCTGGATTGCGGCCGAGGACACGATCACCAAATCGCGCGAGGCTGAGGTCAAGACGCTTGCGCGCTCAACGGCACCGGCCCCCGAGAAAGTGAAGGCCGAAAAGATCGCCCGCCCCGAGCAGGGCAGCGTTGCCCCTGAAGGCACCAAGCCCGAGGGTTTGAGCGAAGCGCGTGGCGGTCAGCCGGATGATCTGAAACAGATCAAAGGTGTAGGTCCGAAGCTTGAAAAACTGCTGAACAGCCTTGGATTTTTCCACTTCGATCAGGTTGCGAACTGGACCGCCGACGAGATCGCCTGGGTTGACGATAATCTGGAAGGATTCAAGGGCCGTGTGACGCGCGATGAGTGGGTGGCTCAGGCCAAAGTGCTTGCAAATTAAGCAAATCAATAGAAATTTTGCCTAAACGCGAATCCTGATATATCCATTGGACGTCAGAAGAATTTGGAGGCGCGTTAATGTCACGACACACTCAAGGCTCGCTTGCGATTGTGGGAGCAATTGCCGGAGCTATTTTCCTTGTTGCGTTCGTTGCGATGTATGTTCTGAGCGACTATTCGATCTCGGCGGCTGCATTTCTTGCAGTGCTTCCGGCGGTTGCGGCAGCGGTCGTCTTGTATCGAGGATTTGCCGATGGGCCTCAAGGCCTTGGCGCGTCCGCACCTGTTTCCGCAACTGCACCGGCGCCCGCGCCCGCACCGGTGGTTGAGGCGGCATCGGAGCCAGAGCCTGCGCCCGAGCCAGAACCCGAGCCGGAACCTGCGCCTGCACCTGCACCAGCCGCGGCGTCCGAGGGTCAGCCAGCTGGCATGGACGGTCCACGAGACGGTGGCGCGGATGATCTCAAGAAGATCAAAGGCGTTGGGCCAAAGCTTGAGAAGTTGTTGAATTCCATGGGCTACTGGCATTTTGATCAGATCGCCGGCTGGAGCGAAAGCGACGTGGCATGGGTCGACGAGAACCTTGAAGGGTTCAAGGGTCGCGTGACGCGTGACGATTGGGTGGCGCAGGCCGGCATTCTTGCCAGCGGTGGCGAGACCGAGTTTTCCAAGCGGGCCTGAGAAAGGCGTGCTTCTGCTGCCTTGGATGGCGGTGCAAAAATTCAGGTGAGGGCGGCCAACCGCCCCGCCTTAAGAAAAAGGGAACGAAGACCGCGCATTTTATCGGCGCCCAGGGAGATGTGGACATATGAGCGATATGAGCGACGACCGAGAGCACCAGAAATCACTGTCACGTCAAGCCCGGCTTGTGTCGGTCGTGATTGCGGCGACGATGATCCTTTGGATGCTTGCGCAGTTTGTTGGCGGACAACTTGGGCTTCCCTCTCACTACGTTTTCCTGTTTGACCTGTTTGCGCTGGCCGGGTTCTTTTGGGCCCTTGTGGTGACCTGGCAAATCTGGCGTAAACGGCGCGACACAGAATAATTTACGGGCAGGGGAAATCTCTGCACGAATAACGAGGTAGACATGCTCGAAGACAAGGACCGCATCTTCACGAATATCTATGGGATGCACGATCGCACGCTGAAGGGCGCGCAGGCGCGTGGCCATTGGGATGGCAC
>JABDQU010000166.1 GCA_013042105.1 Boseongicola sp. | reverse complement strand
GAATTTGACTATTCCGGCGCTCAGGCCTGCAAGGCGCTCCGTGAAGAAGGCTTCCGCGTCATCCTCGTCAATTCCAACCCGGCCACCATCATGACCGACCCGGAACTGGCCGACGCCACCTACATTGAGCCCATCACCCCCGAAGTGGTCGCCAAGATCATCGAAAAGGAGCGCCCAGACGCACTTCTGCCCACGATGGGCGGCCAGACCGGTCTGAACACGTCTCTGGCACTGGAAGAAATGGGCGTCCTCGAAAAGTTCAACGTCGAGATGATCGGCGCGACCCGCGACGCCATCGAAATGGCCGAAGACCGCAAACTTTTCCGCGAAGCGATGGACCGCATCGGCCTGGAAAACCCCAAAGCCACGATCATCGCCGCCCCCAAAACCGAATCCGGCCGCTACGACATCCCCAAAGGCCTCGAAGACGCCATGGCCGCCATCGACTATGTCGGCCTGCCCGCCATCATCCGCCCCGCCTTCACCTTGGGCGGCACCGGCGGCGGCATCGCCTACAACCGCGACGACTACTTCGAGATCTGTCGCCGCGGCTTGGAGGCCTCGCCCGTCGCGCAAATCCTGATCGACGAGTCTCTCCTCGGTTGGAAAGAATACGAGATGGAGGTCGTCCGCGACAAAGCGGACAACGCCATCATCGTCTGTTCCATCGAAAACGTAGACCCCATGGGCGTGCATACCGGCGACTCGATCACCGTCGCCCCGGCCCTGACGCTCACGGACAAAGAATACCAAATGATGCGCTCGGCCAGCATCGCCGTCCTGCGCGAGATCGGCGTCGAAACCGGCGGTTCCAACGTCCAGTGGGCGGTGAACCCCGCCGATGGCCGCATGGTCGTAATCGAAATGAACCCCCGCGTCTCGCGCTCTTCCGCGCTGGCCTCCAAAGCCACCGGCTTTCCCATCGCCAAGATCGCCGCGAAACTCGCCATCGGCTATACGCTGGATGAACTCGACAACGACATCACCAAAGTCACGCCAGCGTCCTTCGAGCCGACCATCGACTATGTCGTCACCAAAATCCCGCGCTTTGCCTTCGAGAAATTCCCCGGCTCCGAACCAAACCTCACGACGGCGATGAAATCCGTCGGCGAGGCCATGGCCATCGGCCGCACCTTCCACGAGTCGATGCAAAAAGCGCTCGCCTCGCTCGAAACCGGCCTCACCGGCTTTGACGACATCGAAATCCCCGGCGCGCCCGACCGCGCCGCCATCACCGCCGCGCTCTCCAAGCAAACGCCCGACCGCCTGCGCGTCATCGCCCAGGCCATGCGCGAGGGCCTTTCAGACGACGACATTCAGGCCGTCACCTCCTTCGACCCTTGGTTCCTCGCCCGTATCCGCGAGATCATCGACGCCGAATCTCAAGTCAAAAAAGACGGGCTGCCCGTCACCGAACACGGGCTGCGCGCCCTCAAAATGCTCGGCTTCACCGATGCCCGCCTTGCAAAACTCACGGGTCGCACTGAAACAAACGTCCGCAACGCCCGCCAAAACCTTGGCGTCACGGCCGTCTTCAAACGCATCGACACCTGCGCTGCCGAATTCGAAGCGCAAACCCCTTACATGTATTCGACCTACGAAAGCCCCGTCATGGGCGACACCGAATGCGAAGCCCGCCCCTCGGACGCCAAAAAAGTCGTCATCCTTGGCGGTGGCCCGAACCGCATCGGCCAAGGGATCGAGTTCGATTACTGCTGTTGCCACGCCTGTTTCGCGCTGTCGGATCAGGGCTATGAAACCATCATGGTTAACTGCAACCCCGAGACGGTCTCGACCGACTACGACACCTCCGACCGCCTCTATTTCGAGCCGCTCACCTTCGAGCACGTCATGGAAATTCTGCGCGTCGAACAAGACAACGGCACCCTTCACGGCGTCATCGTCCAATTCGGCGGCCAGACCCCTCTCAAACTCGCCAACGCGCTGAACGACGCTGGCATCCCAATCCTCGGCACCACGCCGGATGCCATCGACCTCGCCGAAGATCGTGAGCGTTTCCAAGACCTTGTGAATCGCCTCGGCCTGAAACAACCCAACAACGCCATCGCCTCCACCGACGAAGAGGCCATGCTGGCCGCCGAGCAAATCGGCTACCCGCTGGTGATCCGCCCCTCCTACGTCCTTGGTGGGCGCGCCATGGAAATCGTGCGCGACACACCGCAGCTTGAGCGGTACATCCGCGACGCCGTCGTCGTCTCAGGCGACAGCCCTGTCCTTCTCGACAGCTACCTTGGTGGCGCGGTTGAGGTTGACGTTGACGCCCTCGCCGACGGCGAAAACGTCCACGTCTCGGGCATCATGCAGCACATCGAAGAGGCCGGCGTTCACTCCGGCGACAGCGCCTGTTCACTACCCCCACACACGCTTTCCGATGACGTCGTCCAGCGCCTCACCGACCAGACTGTCGCTCTTGCGAAAGAACTCAAAGTCGTTGGCCTGATGAACGTGCAATTCGCCATCAAGGACGACGAGATTTACCTCATCGAGGTCAACCCCCGCGCCTCGCGCACCGTGCCCTTCGTCGCCAAAGCCGTCGACAGCGCCATCGCGTCCATCGCCGCGCGCCTCATGGCCGGAGAAAAGCTCGCCGACTTCCCCGTCGCCGAACCGCACCAGCCGGTAGACGACGACGTGACCATCCCAATCGGTGATCCCATGCGCCTCGCCGATTTCCGCACGCCTTGGTTTTCCGTCAAAGAAGCCGTCCTCCCCTTCGCCCGCTTCCCCGGCGTCGACACGTTGCTCGGCCCCGAGATGCGCTCGACCGGCGAAGTCATGGGCTGGGACCGCAACTTTGCCCGCGCCTTCCTTAAGGCTCAACTTGGCGCTGGCGTCGATTTGCCAACATCCGGGACCGTCTTTTTCTCGATCAAAGACGACGACAAAACCGATCAGCTCGTCGATACCGCTCGCATGCTCCACGAGCTTGGCCTTACCATTCTCGCAACCCGCGGCACGGCCAGTTTCCTCACAGAAAATGGCATCCCGTCCGACACGGTCAACAAGGCCTACGAGGGCGGTCGCACGATTGTCGATGTGATGAAGGACGGCGAGATCGCTTTGGTGATGAATACCACCGAAGGCGCGCAGGCCGTCGAGGATTCCCGCTCCATGCGCAATGTCGCCCTGATGGACAAAATCCCCTATTACACCACCGCCGCCGCCGCCCATGCCACCGCTCTGGCCATGGTTGCCCGCCGCGATGGCGAGATCGAAGTCCGCAGCCTTCAGGGGGCGTAAACACCCCCGCGCGCATTCCTAACAAAGACTTAAGCTGCATTAACGATTTCCGCTGCCCGTTGCCGTTTTGGACCAAGCAACGCACGGTCGCACCGACGTAATACCGACGTGATACCGACGTCATACCGACGTGGGCTTTCCCTGCAATTTCAGGGCATTAACTCTTTTTCACGCTTGCCGGAAAAGCCAGTCCAAAATTCAGGCGACCCAGCGTCACGCTTGCCTCCAAGCACCTGTTCCCGCTACGTAAACCAAGCACAGGAAGGGGTCGCCATGCACACGCCCATCATCACCGGTAGCGGTGTTTTCACACCCGAGAACGTCATCACCAACGACGAATTGGTCGAAAGCTTCAACGCCTACGTGGACCGCTTCAATTCCGCCCACGAAGAAGAAATCGTCAAAGGCGAAATCGCTGCAAAAACCCATTCCAACGCTGACTTCATCCGCGAAGCCAGCGGGATTGAGCAACGCTATGTGATTGATAAAAAAGGCATCCTAGACCCGACTCGCATGTCGCCTCGCTTTGAAAGCCGCGCCGACGACGCCCCGTCCCTGATGGCCGAAATGGGCGTCGACGCTATCCACAAAGCCCTTGCACAGTCCGGCCGCGCCCCCACAGACATCGACCTCATCTTATGCGCGGCCTCAAACCACGAACGCGCCTACCCTGCAATTGCTGTTGAAATTCAACAGCTTCTGGGCGCTAGCGGTTTCGCCTACGACATGAACGTCGCCTGTTCCTCGGCCACTTTCGGCCTGCAAACAGCCGCCGACATGGTTCGAACCGGCTCAGTAAAGTGCGCCGTCGTCGTCAGCCCCGAGGTCTGCTCCGCACACCTCGAATGGCGCGACCGCGATTGCCACTTCATCTTCGGAGACGTCGCAACAGCCATCGTGATCGAGCGCGAAGAAGACGGCATGACCGGTTTCCGCGTTGTCTCCACAAGATGCGCGACGAAATTCTCCAATAATATCCGCAACAATAACGGCTACTTGCGCCGCGCTCACGACCAGATGGAAGACCGCCGTGACATGCAGTTCATGCAGGAAGGCCGCAAGGTTTTCAAAGAAGTCCTGCCGATGGTCTCGCGCCACATCGCGAGCCATCTGGAGGCCGAATCTCTCGGTTCGGATGATTTGAAACGTCTCTGGCTGCATCAGGCGAACAAGACGATGAACGACTACATCGGCAAGAAGGTCTTGGGTCGCACTCCAAATCCGGGCGAGCAACCCAACATCCTTCAGGACTACGCCAACACCTCCTCTGCGGGCTCAATCATTGCCTTCTCTAAATATTCCAACGACATGGCACCCGGCGAAGTGGGTCTTCTGTGCTCATTCGGAGCGGGATACTCCGTCGGATCGGCTGTGCTTCAACGCGTGTAAACAAAGCTTAACGCGTCGGTCAGATCTCGTTAATGAATTTCGGGTAAACAGGGTCTCAACACCTCTTGTTCACCCAGCCCACCCGCGCTAGGCCATTTTCATGGCAAAACTTTATTTCAACTATTCCACGATGAACGCGGGGAAATCGACGCTGCTTTTGCAGGCGTCCTACAACTACCGCGAACGCGGGATGCAGACCTATCTTCTGACCGCCCAGATCGACGGCCGTGCTGGCGACTCAGTCATCGGCAGCCGTATCGGGATCAGTGCCAAGGCCGACACCTATAACCCGCAATCTGATTTGTTCGAGATGCTCCGCAAACGGCAAAAAGGCGGCCCCGTCGCCTGCGTTTTCATCGACGAAGCGCAGTTTCTAACGAAGGAGCAGGTCTGGCAGTTGGCTCGCGCCGTCGACGACCTCAAACTCCCGGTCATGTGCTATGGCCTGCGCGTCGATTTCCGCGGCGAGCTTTTCCCTGGCTCCGCCGCTTTGCTGGCTCTTTCGGACGAAATGCGCGAAGCGCGCACCATTTGCTTTTGCGGCAAGAAGGCCACGATGGTTGTGCGCCAAGACGAAGACGGCAACGCGTTGGCAGATGGCGAGCAAGTCCAGATCGGTGGAAATGAGACCTACGTTTCGCTCTGTCGAAAGCATTGGCGCGAAGCTATTGGCGAACGCGCACCTAGCGCCTAACCCACGGGATTAGGAGGCGCGTCACCGTTCACCCAAGCGTTCAGGTTGGCCACCGCCATCAGCCCCATGTCCACGCGAACCTCAAGCGCCGCCGTCCCTAGATGCGGCAAAATCGTAACATTTTCAGTAGCTTTCAGCGCTTCGGGCACGATGGGTTCACGCTCATAAACGTCCAGTCCAGCACCTGCAATCTGGCCCGCTTGCAAAGCCTCGATCAACGCCGCTTCGTCAATCACATCGCCCCTCGCGATATTCACAAGCACCGAGTGAGCTTGCATCTGACCCAGCAATTCCGCGTTCACAAGATGATGCGTCTCAGGCGTCGCAGGCACCGCCAGAACAACGATGTCGGCCACCGCACAGACCTCCGCCAGACTCTCCATCTGCCGCGCCGGCACACCGAAATCCGCCACCTTCGAACGATTGTAAAACACCACGCCCATCTCAAATCCAAGACCCGCGCGCTTGGCAATCGCCTTGCCAATCCGCCCCATCCCGATGATCCCAATCGTCTTTCCGGTGACGTGCATTCCAAGAAACTGCGTTGGATGCCAACCCTCCCAATGGCCCGCGCGCACAGCCCGCTCACCTTCGCCCGCGCGTCGGCACGTCATCAGGATTAACGTCATCGCAATGTCAGCCGTCGCGTCCGTGACAGCGCCCGGCGTATTGGTCACCACCATTCCCGCAGACTGCGCCGCACCAACATCAATGTGGTTATAGCCTACGCCGAAATTCGCAAGGATTTTGCATTTCGCGTCAGACACTTGCCCTATGACTTCACCAGACAAAGGGTCTCCTAACGTAGGGAGAATAGCGTCATAGCGACCAAGGGCCGTGACCATTTCGTTCGGCTTTAGTGGTAGCGTTTCTTGCCGCACATCCACATCAAACACTGCATCTACAGCCTGCAAAACGGCCTCAGGCAACGGGCGCGTGATCAAGAGCTTCGCCATCAGTACATCCGTGCGCCGACCGGCACATCCAAATCGGGTTTCAATAACACCACCTCGCCATCCGCATCCGGCACGCCCAGTACCAGCACTTCGGACATGAACTTGCCAATCTGGCGCGGTGCGAAATTCACAACGGCCAGAACCTTCCGCCCGGGAAGCGTTTCAACATCGTAGTGACGCACAATCTGCGCCGAACTTTTGCGCTCGCCAATCTCCGGCCCAAAATCAAGAAACAGCTTGATCGCAGGCTTGCGAGCTTCGGGAAAAGGCTCCGCTCTCAGGATTTGTCCGACCCGAATATCGACCTTCATGAAGTCTTCAAATTCAAGTGTCATGCCCCAAGCTCCCGACTGCGATCCGCGGCGGCAGCCACTGCGCGTTTCATCAGGGATGGAAACCCAGTCTCGGGGTCCATCAGCACTTCAAGCGCTGCCTGCGTCGTGCCATTGGGGCTCGTCACATTGATCCGAAGCTGGGTCGCTCCCTCGTCCGATGCCGCCGCCAATGCGCCTGCACCTGCTACCGTTGCCACCGCCAACTCCATGGCCATTTCAGCAGGTAAACCCTGCGAAACACCCGCCTCTGCCAGCGTTTCAATCATGTGGAACACGTAAGCAGGCCCCGACCCAGAAACACCCGTGACCGCATCAATCTGACCCTCGCTTTCAAGGGCAACCGTCTTGCCCACCGCCGACAAAAGCGCGCGCGACAACTCAAGCCGCGCGTCGCTCACATGCTCGTTGCGGCAATAGGCCGTGATCCCCTGTCCAATGGCCGCAGGCGTATTCGGCATAGCGCGCACAATCGGCGTCTGACTTCCAAACACATCCTCAAAAGCTTCAATCTTCGTGCCAGCCGCAATCGACAAAAGTACCGTTTCGCTGTTTCCAAACCGCTGGATCGAAGGCAGTGCATCCCCCATCATCTGAGGTTTCACAGCTACAATCACAATCGACGGCGCCTCAGGCAGGGTTTGATTGACGCTCACGCCACGCGCGACCACCCAGTCCGGAGCATTGGGATCAATCACATGAACGCACTCTGCCGGCAGACCTTGCGACAGCCAGCCTTCCAGCATCGCGCTGCCCATCTTGCCGCAGCCAAGCAGAACCAATCCGCGTTCCGGTAAATCACCAAAGTCCATTCGCCACCTCCCCGTGTTGCCCCTGAATACGGCAAAGGATCAGGCGGGAACAACCGCATTTGGAAACCGGCGCGCGGGCTGTTCATCTTTCTTAAGAACCAAAGCGTCAAACTGATGAAGCGAGCCGCACCACGAAAAAACCGGGCCGCGCTGGCGACCCGGTTTCTTTGCTTGGTTCACAGGCCAGGGGGTTTGACCGGTTTACGCGTGACGCCAAGCAGTCTTTCGCACCTATTCAGGCTGTCCCATAGGCCTCTGCAATTGCCATGTTCATGGCTTCAGCGGGTGTTTCATCGCCCCATGCAACAAGCTGGAACGCCGGATAGAAGCGTTCAGCCGACAAAACCGCAGCCCGGATCATCGTGTCGATTTGCTCGGGGCCAGCCATCTGTCCACCTGCAAGAACAAGTCCATACCGCCACACCATAAGTTTCTGCGCCGCCCAATAGGAGAACGCCCCCGCCCAGCACATGTCATTCGTCGCATTCAGCGTTTCGTACAGCGCACCCAATTTGTCTTTCGGCGGATCCATCTCGAAGGTGCAGATAAGCCGCAACGTTTCGTCATGAGATGACCAGGCAAGCGTGATGGAATAGGTCCGCCATTGCCCTTCGACCGCCATGGCAATCTGATCATCGGCCACCCGGTCGAAATCCCACTCATGGTGTTCGGCCAGATGTTCGACAATGTCGATTGGATGGAGTTCGTCTGTGGAAAAATACTGCTCGGAAAGTGACATTTGCGGCCTCATCTGCTCTGGCTGCGTGGCGTCTTCCGGCCACCACAGCTTGGTGCCTGCTCAAGGTCCGGTGGATCTGTCCGCCGCCCTTACGAGATATGGTGTGCGTAAAGGGGGAATCTGTAAAGGACTAATTTGGAAAATGCCGGTGGATAAGCTGCAATGCAGAAAGATTTCTGGGGATAACCCTGTCCAAGACTAAAAAAACGGGTGACCAGACAGCCACCCGTTTTTGAAATCTGTTTTTTCAGGGAACCTTCGCCGTATGCGGCTTCAGGACTTCCCTGCACCCTCCAGAGCATCAAGCCGCGCCTTCAAAGCCTCGTTCTCTTCGCGCGCCTTCTGGGCCATTGCACGGACCGCATCAAATTCTTCACGGGTCACGAAATCACGGTCTGCCAACCAGCGATCCACGAGTCCTTTCATGGCGGTTTCCGCTTCGTCACGGGCCCCTTGAGCAACGCCCATGGCGTTCGTCATCAACTGCGAAAAATCGTCTACTATCTTGTTGCGCGTCTGCATGGACCCTCCGGAAAATGGCTACATGCTTCTATATGGGGAACGCATCCGTGATCGCAAGGTTGACGTCCCCGGCTGGCGCTGCCACTCCGTAAAAATCATGTTGCTCGCGATCCCATTTCCCGACCTTTCCCCAACGCTGATCGAAATCCCTCTGGGTCCGATCACCTTGCCCATTCGCTGGTATGCCCTGGCCTATATCGCCGG
>JABDQU010000163.1 GCA_013042105.1 Boseongicola sp. | reverse complement strand
TGGGGTCGAGGTTGTGCAGTTTCCAATCGTTTCGCGCCTGTCGGAAATCCCGGATGTTGTTCGACAGATGGGCGTCGCTTTGGGGCGTGAGGCGATAGCCGAGGCGCTGGCAGGTGATTTTGAGGCCCGGCTTGAGGCGATGACCGTGACCCAGGATGAGCAGGCGCCCGAGGCTGCGTTTTTCTTTGCGAACGGGTATTCGCTTGGGGCCGGAACGCTGAGCCATGACATTGTTTCTAAAGCAGGTTTCGTGAATTTGGCCGAGCGATTGGGACGGCAAGGCGGTGGGCGTCTGGCGCTTGAGGAGTTGATTTTGGACCGTCCGGATGTGTTGATTACCGGGCAACCTTACCCGGCGGCATCACGTTCGGAAGAGATCGTCGCACATCCGGCACTGGATGGGATTTTGCGTGTTGCAAGTGGTCCGGAATGGGTTTGCGGGACACCTTTGACGCTGCGCGCGCTTGAACAAATGGTGACGGTGCGCGAGGCTTTGGAGTGAGCGGGGCACTGATGTCGGTGCGCCTTGCACGGCCATGGTTAACGGTGGATTTGGCTGGTTCATCGCGCGCCCTGAGTTTTGCGCCCTACCGACCGGGTGACGTTGCCTGCGACCAGATCATCTGGCGCGAAGTGCGCGACGCAGACCTGACCGAGACGTTCGATGCGGTGGGGTGGTTGGCGGCTGAGGTCGCACCTGCGGAAGCCGTTGCGATGCTTACCTCGCGCAATGTCGAGCGCCATTTGCACCGGCGTGTCGAAGTCGGGTCGGTCGTGGCCGAAGCTGTGGTGACGATTGGTCTTTCGAACGCTGAGAGGGTCGGGTTTCGTCGTGGGGTCACGGGGGGCGTTGGCACGATTAATGTCGCTGTGGCGGTGTCCGCGGGGTTAACAATGGCCGCGCGGATCGAGGCCATGACCATTGCCGCATCGGCGCGCACCGCGGCGGTCTTGGACGCATCGGTGGAGATTGAATCCGGGTTGGCGACGGGGACGGGCACGGATTGCATCGTCGTGGTATCGCCCGAGGGGGCATGTAGTTTCGCCGGAATGCACACAGAGGTCGGCGAGGCGATCGGGGCCGTGGTTTACAGCGCTGTATCCGATGGCGTGGCGCATTGGTTGGCCGAGCGCTGAGAGATTTTCTGCCTCCGGCGGAGGTATTTTTGAAAGGGTGAAACGGGTGGTGGTCAGGTGAGATTGATCACCTGAAACGTCGCAAAGTCGATGCGGGCATTCCATGGATCAGGGTGGTCGGTTTCGGCCATAAGCGCGCGGAAAACGCCGGCATGGCTGACCCAGAGAGTCGGGGTGTCATCGAGGTTTTCGAGCGCCTTTCGAACCCGTTTCCGGAGCATTGTGACGCTTTCACCACCATGGGGGCGAGCGTGAAAAAAGTTGTCGGCCCATGTATCGAGCGCATGTCGGTCAATGTCGTCCCAGGGCGTGTTTTCCCACTCGCCGAAGTCCATTTCAATAAGGTTCTGATCTGCTTCGGCTTGTAATTTTCTTTTGTTTGCAATGGATTGCGCTAGAGTTCGGCAACGTGATAGCGGGCTGCTGACGACCCTTTCGACATGGGGAAGAGTTTCGTCGAGGCGTTGCAGGATGGTGCCGAGACCGGGTGCCAGTTTCACATCGGTACGACCATAGCAGAGGCCATCGGCGCAAAGAGGTTTGCTGTGGCGGAGAAAGGTCAGAGACATGCGAGAAGAACAAGCGGGATCAGAGTTTCGGTCAATTGCTCGGATGCGCCCAGGGCATCTCCGGTATAGCCTTGGAGGCGGGTGTTCAGCCGATTGGAGATAAGCGCCAAAAGCAGGGCGAGCGCCAAAAAAACGGCGGTGGCTGAGAGCGGCCCAAGGGTGGTAGCGATCAATGCAATTATCGCCGCAAGGCAGATTATCGGGATGGTTTTTTCCGGTTTTGGCGCATCGCTCATGAAGTCACCGGCCCCGGTTTTTCGGGCGTAGGAGAGACGATCCATTAACCATAATATGGAGAGGCGGCCGAGGCCGTGACCTGCGATGAGAGCGACGATCGCGGCTGGTACAGGCAACATCGCAAGCGCGGTTGCCTTGATCGCGAGCGTCAAGATGAGGGCCAGCACCCCATAGGTTCCGATGCGACTGTCGCGCATGATCTCGAGCGCGCGATCTTTGTCTGCGCTGCCGCCCAAACCATCGGCGAGATCGGCCAGTCCGTCTTCATGTAGCGCTCCGGTCAGGAGCATTCCGGCGGCGATGGTTAACAATGCGACGAGGGCCTGTGGAAGGACGAAGCTGAGGCCCCAGAACAGCAGTGCCAGGGCGGTTCCGATTGCAATTGCGACGCATGGATACCACCTTGTCGCGCGTGCCATCGCGGCATCTGAGTAATCGACGGGGGGCAGCCGAAGTCGTGTTAGGAACCCAATTGCCAGCGTCAATTCTGTTCGAGTTCCGCTCATGCCGGACCTGAAATACCCGCGTCTTCAAAGCTTGCCATGTCGCTCAGCATTGCGGCGGCCGCTTTCAACAGAGGCCAAGCCAACAGGGCGCCGGTGCCTTCCCCAAGGCGCAGATCAAGGTCCAAAAGCGGGGCGGCGTCGAGCGCGTTCAGAATCGATGCATGGCCTTGTTCCTGACTTTTATGAGCAAATACCATGGCTTGGCGGGCGTCAGGTTCCATCATCGATGCCATCAAAGCAGCTGATGTAGCAATAAAGCCATCAACAAGGACGATACGTTTCGCCGCTGCGGCACCTTGCATAGCGCCAACCATCATCGCGATTTCAAAACCGCCATATTCAACCAGAGCGTCGCTGGCGTTGAGGTCGCCAGTGCGTTCGGCCGCTTTTTGCAACACGGCCCGTTTCGCCGAAAGACCCGCGTCATCTAGACCTGTTCCACGGCCGGTCAGGACGTCCAGTTCCACGCCAATCGTTTTGTGGGCAAGCATTGTGGCGGACGATGTGTTGGCGATGCCCATCTCGCCGAACGCCACTGCGTCCCAATCGCCATCACGGCCAAGTTCGCGTCCCCTTTGGAGCGCCTCGTCGGCCTGCGCTTGCGTCATGGCGGGGGTGTTAAGAAAGTTTAACGTGCCCGGCGCGATCCGTCTGTTCAGCAGTGTGGGCTCATCGAAAGAGGGGCCTTTGACACCGGCGTCCACCACGCGCAGATCGACTTCGACGCTTCTTGCGAAGACGTTCGCGGCGGCACCTTTTCCCAGAAAGTTGAGCACCATCTGGCGTGTCACTTCCTGCGGAAATGCGGAGACTCCGGCGTCAGCGATCCCGTGATCGGCGGCAAAAATTGTTAACTGACAAGTTTCCATTTTAGGCATTAAGCTGCCTTGCACGCGGGCGATTTGCGCCGCGAGGGTTTCCATCCGTCCCAATGCGCCCAAAGGCTTGGTTTTCATGTCGATCTTGCGTTGTAGATCGATGTCGAATGTCGTTTGGTCTGTCACGGCTTTTCCTGCACTGCGCGTCAAGCCTGCTTACGGATTTGCATCAGGACTGGCAACCAAAGGAGCCTGAGATGAGCGATGAAACGGATATCAACGCACGCCACAAAGCACGCATGCAAAAGATCAAGGCGGCGCGTGATCGGATTATGCAAACCAAGACGGTTGAAAAGGGTCTGATCATTGTCCTGACTGGCAACGGAAAGGGGAAGTCGTCATCCGGGTTTGGGATGATCTTTCGCGCGATTGGGCACGGGATGCCTTGTGCGGTTGTTCAGTTTATCAAAGGGTCGATGCAATCGGCAGAGCGAGATCTTCTGAAGGCGAAGTTCTCGGACGAATGCCCGGTGCATGTCATGGGTGAGGGCTTCACTTGGGAAACGCAAGATCGCGCGCGCGACATCGAGATGGCAGAAGCGGCCTGGGCAAAAGCCAAAGAGCTTATTCGCGATGAGCGCAACCGGATGGTTCTGCTGGATGAGATAAATATTGCACTTCGCTACGACTATCTTGACGTGGAAGCCGTGGCGGATTTCCTAGTGAATGAAAAGCCACCGATGACCCATGTTGTGCTGACGGGGCGCAGTGCCAAAGACGTGTTAATAGATGTTGCTGACCTGGTAACCGAGGTTAAGGAAGTGAAGCATCCTTTCCGCTCGCAGGGGGTCATTGCCCAACCAGGGGTCGAATTTTAGCACCATGGCGCGCGCATTGATGGTGCAGGGCACAGGTTCGAATGTGGGCAAGTCCGTGATCGTGGCGGGGCTGTGCCGCGCCGCCTCAAATCGCGGTTTGAACGTTCGGCCGTTTAAGCCTCAGAATATGTCGAACAATGCGGCAGTCACCGAAGATGGTGGAGAGATTGGGCGCGCGCAAGCCTTACAGGCAAGGGCTTGTCGCGTTCCGGCAGCAATACATATGAATCCGGTTTTGTTGAAGCCTGAAAGCGATACGGGATGCCAGGTCGTTGTGCAGGGTCACATGCGCGGACCGTTGCTTGCACGCGACTTTGGAGGCGCGAGAGATGATCTGATGCCAGCTGTCCTTGAGAGTTTTGCCCAAGTGAGAGAGGGGGCGGACCTTGTATTGGTGGAGGGCGCGGGAAGCCCGGCTGAGATTAATCTTCGTAAAGGCGACATCGCAAATATGGGATTCGCAACGGCAGCAAACGTTCCTGTCGTGCTGCTTGGAGACATAGACCGAGGGGGCGTCATTGCCCAGATTGTCGGCACACAGGCTGTGTTGGGCGCTTCGGATTTATCAATGGTCAGAGGGTTCCTGATCAACAAGTTTCGCGGTGATGTTGGACTGTTCGAAGATGGCTATCGCGCCATTGAAAAGCGCACGGGATGGCGCGGTTTTGGCGTCATTCCCTGGTTTGAAGACATCGGAAAACTGCCCGCTGAGGACGCCGTCGAAATACGGCAAACAAGCAGGGAAGGTGGTTTTCATATTGCGTGCCCGATGCTGAGCCGGATTGCGAATTTTGATGACTTGGATCCGTTGATAGCGGAGCCGGGGGTGCGGTTAACTATGATTCCACCTGGGCAACCTCTCCCCGGAGATGCAGATCTGGTTATCTTACCGGGCACAAAGTCGACGCTCGGCGATTTATCATTCCTGCGAAGACAAGGCTGGGACGTTGATTTGAAGGCCCATGTTCGCCGTGGCGGTGCGGTGCTTGGGGTCTGTGGCGGGTATCAAATGCTGGGCAGATCAGTGCATGATCCCAAAGGTTTGGATGGGCCGCCGGGGTCTGTAGACGGGCTTGGATTTCTCGATATCGAGACCACAATGACGCCGGAGAAATCCTTGACGCAAGTTCAGGCCACGCACGTCGCGACGGGCGAGGTCGTCTCGGGTTACGAAATCCATATCGGGCGAACGCATGGGGCTGATGTGGCGCGCCCGTTTACCACGATTGAAGGTATTAACGAGGGAGCCACTTCAGCGGATGGGCGTATCGCCGGAACTTATCTGCATGGGCTTTTCGCAGAAGATGGTTTTCGTAGGGCGTTTCTTGCAACGCAAGGTGTGGCAGCCGGCGGCATGTCGTACAACGCTGAGGTGGATCACGCTTTGGACCGATTGGCGGATCATCTTGAGGCGCACGTTAACATTGATGAACTTCTGTCAATCGCTTCTTAATCTTCACTAAGAGCGTCTTCCAGTCGATGCCACTCACTTTCCGGGCCGGGAAGTCCAAGACGGAGCCAGGTCTTGGAGTAGGGGAACGCGCGGGTCCAGATTTGGTGCTTCGCGAGCTGATTCTGCGCAGCCAGGGCGTTGTGAACTTTCACAAGACGGAAGAGAGCCGTGCCGCCAAGAGGCGCCCAGCCAGCAGCCGAGAAGATCTTATCGCAGCGCTGGGCATCAACATGCAGTTTCGCCCGCATTTCGGACTGCCAGTCGCTATCTGCCAGCGCACGCGCACCGATCTCCAACGCAGGGCCTGAGACGCACCAGGGACCGGCTAGGTTAACCATTTGGTTGACGATCTCGAGAGGGCCGGCCGCAAACCCCAGCCGTAGCCCTGCAAGCCCGAAGAACTTGCCAAATGACCTCAGGACAATCATGTTCTTGGGCATGTCGTGGGTCAAAAGAGAGGTGAGTGGACTGGCGTCCGCAAAGCTTTCGTCAACCACCAATAGATCGACATTCTGTGCAAGTGCCAGCAACTGGGCAGGCTTATAAACGGTCCCTGTCGGGTTGTTTGGATTGACGACGATGGCGACCTTCGCACCATGCAATTCCTTCATATCTCTGCTTTGCTCCACCTCCCAGCGGGCTCTGTGAAAGGCTGCCTCGAACTCGCTATAGGTGGGGCCCAGAATACGCATTAATCCCGGATCAAGGAGGGATGGCAGAAGCTGAATTGCGGCTTGTGCACCGGGCAAAGCGGCAAGCGGCCATTCGGTTGAATAGGCATTGGAAGCGGCATTCAGGAGGTGGGTCTTGGCCTCTGAGCCAGGGAGTTCGCGAAATGAAGAGTTTGAAATGATATCAGCGGGGTAGGGTGTTCTGTTGATGCCTGTCGAAAGATCAATCCAATCCGCCGGACGACCGCCGTGGATCTTGACCGCCTTTGCGATGTCTCCGCCGTGATCGCGTTTTTCTGTCATGTTATCGCGACGAAAAACAGCAGCACCGCTAACAGGCAAATGACCCGCAGGTAAAGGCTCAGGGCGCGATCAATATCTACCGGAGTTGGGTCATCCGCGACCGCGTTCAAGAAGGCGTCTTCGCTCGGCCCTTCCGGGTAGGATCGGGGGCCAGAAAGCCGGACGTCGAGCGCTCCTGCCATGGCCGCCTCGGGCCATCCCGCGTTGGGTGATCGATGCTGTGATGCGTCTTGAAAAGTGACCGTCAAGGCACGCAAAATGTTCGGTTGAACGACACAAATCATCAGCGCCGTCAATCGAGCGGGAAGCCAGTTTGCCAGATCATCGAGACTGGCCGCGGCGCGTCCAAAATGCAGGTGCCGTTCGGTTTTGTGGGCGATCATGCTGTCTGCCGTATTAACCGCTTTATAGGCCGCGATGCCGGGCAGGCCAAAGAGGACGCCCCAGAAAACCGGCGCAACGATACCGTCCGAGGTGTTCTCAGCGAGGCTTTCGATTGCAGCGCGTGACACACCCTGTGAGCTGAGATTTTGGGGGTCACGGCCAACGATTTTCGCGACCGCCAGACGCGCTTGTGAGAGATCACCGTCCCGCAAGGGAGCCGCGACATCGGCGACATGCGTATACATGCTACGAGGGGCGACCAACGGGGCAGCAAGCAGTCCGGTGGCAATGATCCCCAACCATCCTTCAGGCAATATCGCCGCGATCAAAAGTGTTGGCAGGACCGCAACCAAGACGACTATGAGCAGCGTAATACGCCCCCATTTGCGCCGTTCCGCTGGCGCATCTTCAGAAAGGTTGAAGCGAGCGTCCATGTGATTAATCAATCGGCCCAGCCATGTAACCGGATGACCAATCGTTCTGAAAACGCGGTCGGGCCAGCCGAACGCGCTTTCTGTCGCCAAGGCCACTATCATCGCCGCTGCTGACATTGTCGTCTTGTCCCCCTCTCATTGATTGAATGGCACCGGTGCGAGGGTTATGCAACGTAAACCAATTGGAGAGACCGACGCATGGGCAGGATCGTTCTGGTGACTGGTGGCGCGAAGTCGGGGAAGTCGGCTTGGGCCGAAGCGCGTGCAGAAGCGTTGGCTCCGTCCCGAATTTATGTGGCGACCGCGCAGGCGTTTGACGACGAAATGGAGGCCCGGATTGCCGAGCACTTGACGCGGCGAGGTGACGGTTGGTCCACGGTCGAAGAGCCGCGCGATCTGGCGCGGGTGCTGGATGAAACCGATGCGCAAGCGCCCCGGTTGGTGGATTGCCTGACGCTTTGGTTGTCCAATGAAATGCTGGCTCAGGATGGAGACTGGCGCGCGGGACTGGAGGCTTTGAAAGACGCGCTCTTGCGACAAGCCGCGCCCGTCATACTGGTCACAAATGAGGTCGGGTCGGGGATTGTTCCCGACAACGCTTTGGCGCGCCAGTTTCAGGACGCAGCGGGGGTCGTTAACCAAGCTGTCGGTGCGATAGCGGACGAGGTCGTGCTAGTCGTGGCTGGTCAGGCGTTAACCATCAAGGGCGGCGCTACTTAGTTCGCCGCCACCATTAAACCTTCTTCATTCAGACGCTTATGGGTTTCATCGATGGCCCGATGCGCGCGCTCGGCCAGAAGATCAATCTCATCGGGAGTGATCGGGAGTGGCGGGCAAATGATCATCCGATCGCCAACGTGGCGCATCACCAGATTGTTGGCAAAACACCTTTCGCGGCAGATCAAACCGGCCGTTCCGGGGCCGCCCGCGAACGCGGCGCGGGTGGATTTGTCGGGTGTCAGCGCGATGGAACCCATGAGGCCGACAATCTTGGCTTCACCGACAAGCGGGTGATCCGTTAACGAATCCCACTTCTCACGCATGTAGGGCGCGGCAGTGTCGCGGACGTGGTCGATCAGCTTTTCTTCTTCGATAATCCGGAGGTTCTCAAGCGCAACGGCACAGGCGACCGGATGCCCCGAATAGGTGTAACCATGGTTAAATTCGTCCTGCCCAATGGTATGCGCAATCTCGTCAGACAGGATCGAGCCACCGATGGGCTGATAGCCAGACGACATACCTTTGGCGATTGTCATCATGTCAGGCTGAACGCCGACGGTTTGGCTGCCGAACCAGTTTCCGGTGCGCCCAAAACCACAAATCACTTCGTCGGCGATGAAAAGAATGTCGCGCTCCTGGCAGATGCGCTTGATCTCGGGCCAATAGGTTTCGGGTGGGACAATCACACCGCCAGCGCCTTGAATGGGCTCTGCGATAAAGGCCGCGATGCGGTTTTCGCCAATTTCATCAATGGCTTGCTCTAGCTCGCGCGCGCGGGCGAGGCCAAATTCCTCGGGGGACATTTGTCCACCTTCAGCCCACCAGTTCGGTTGATTGATGTGGTGAATATCCGGAATGGGAAGGCCGCCCTGCGCGTGCATCGCCGCCATGCCGCCAAGCGAGGCGCTGCCCATGGACGAGCCGTGGTAGGCATTTTTGCGGCTGATGATGATGGTCTTTTCAGGTTTGCCCTTCATTTCCCAGTAACGGCGCACGACGCGAATATTGGTGTCGTTTGCGTCCGACCCGCCGCTGGCAAAGAAAACATGGTTAAGATCACCGGGCGCCAGTTCGGCTAGTTTCGCCGCCAGGGCGATGGCAGGCACATGCGTCGTTTTGAAGAACGTATTGTAGTAGGGAAGCTCGCGCATCTGGCGCGCGGCGACGTCGGCGAGTTCGTCGCGTCCGTAACCAACGTTAACACACCAGAGCCCGGCCATCGCATCGAGAATTTTCTCGCCGTCACTGTCATAAAGCCAGACGCCTTCGCCGCGCGTGATGACGCGCGCGCCTTTTGCCTCAAACTCGCCCTGTGCGGAAAAGGGGTGCATGTGATGCGCAGCGTCCAGCGCCTGAAGCTCTGCGGTCGGCATATGGTTGGTGATGGCGGTCATGGGGCGTTCTCCAGAAAAAACGACGGTTGAGCAAAAGATATGATCAAATTTTCCGTGCGGTCAATCCGCGAAGCGACGCCCTCAGTCTGAAAGCGTCAAACGCACCTGCCCAAGACCTTGGCGAATGTCGTCGGCGATGGCCTGCGCTGCGCGTGCCGGATCGCCTTCGCGCAGAGCGGTCAGGGCTTCGTCGTGCTTGTCGGGCAGGTTTGCCGTGCCGTAGCGACCACAAACGATTCGCAGTGCAGGACCACTTTGAAGCCAAAGGGATTGTGACATTCTGCGTAAAACGGGAGCATCCGCCTGATCATAGAGCCTGAAATGGAAGCGGTAATTATACTCAAGATATCGCTCGACACTGCCCGAGGAGATGGCGGCGTCGATTTCCCCGTCCAGGCGGACAAGCGCGTCCAGACAGGCGTCTGACATGCGCCGAGCGGCCAGTTCTGTCAATCTCGGCTCAATCGCGAGACGCGCAAATCCGATTTCGTCGAGGATCTTGAGCGTCATTTCCGGCACGGTGACACGCCGATTTTCCCCAATTTCTAACGCTCCTTCAGCGGTAAGACGACGAATTGCTTCGCGCACCGGGGTCATCCCACCGCCGATCAAATCAACGAGACCCTGTATCGTCACCGCTTGCCCCGGGACAAGAATTCCGAACATGATCATATCGCGAATCTGGCGATACACGGCTTGATGCTCGGGACGTTTGGCGATGGTCTTGTCCATTCTCATGGTCCTTGAAAGGTGCAAAGAGTGGCGGGTCTCAAAAAGGGTGATCCCGAAATTCGCTTGTTTCTGTGTGCGTATTTGATCAAATATGTATCCAAGTGCCAATGGGAGAGTAAAATGAAAATCAAATTAGCGACAATGACCGCGGTAATTGCGCTGGGTGCAAGTGCAGCAGTTGCAGACGAAGTACGGGTCTATAACTGGTCGGATTATATCGACGAAGGTCTGCTTGAAAAGTTCGAGGCCGAGACCGGGATCGAGTTGATCTATGACGTCTTTGATTCGAACGAAGTTTTGGAAACGAAGATGCTTGCGGGCGGTTCCGGTTATGACGTGGTCGTGCCGACCGGGGACTTTCTTCAGCGCCAGATCACGGCAGGTGCCTTCCAGCCACTGGACTTTGACAAGTTGCCAAATTCGGAAAACCTTTGGGATCTGATCAAGGATCGGACCGAGCAATATGACCCGGGTAACGCGTATTCGATTAACTATATGTGGGGCACCACCGGGATTGGCGTGAATGTCGGCAAAGTAACCGAGATTCTTGGTGAAGACGCGCCGATCGACTCGCTGGATCTGATCTTTAATCCTGAAAACATGGAGAAACTGGCGGAGTGCGGCGTTTATATGCTGGATGCGCCGACCGAGATCATCCCGGCCGCTTTGGCCTATTTGGGTGAAGATCCGAACAGCTTCGACACGGACATGATTAACAAAGCCGGCGATGTGCTTTTGGGTGTGCGTCCGCATATCCTGAAGTTCCACAGCTCGGAATACATCAACGCGCTGGCGAATGGTGACATCTGCGTAGCGTTCGGCTGGTCCGGCGACATTCTGCAGGCGCGCGACCGTGCGGATGAAGCGGACAATGGTGTCGAGATCGCATACAATGCGCCAACTGAAGGAGCTTTGATGTGGTTTGACCAGATGGCGATCCCTGTTGATGC
>JABDQU010000162.1 GCA_013042105.1 Boseongicola sp. | reverse complement strand
GCACTCATGCGCTTTCTAAGGCAGGTTGCGACCAACGGTTTGCCCGTGGTTTTTGCCGTCAACTATGTCAGTTTTTCCTTTTCGCTATGACAAAGCAACCAAAGGCGGGCTCAAGAGACACGGCGTTTTTCGTGCTGGTCGATGTGTTGCTCAGAGCCCTTCTCTTTCCAGGTCTCCACGCGCTTATATACGTTCTATCTGCCAACTGGTTCGGGTCATTCGGCGGCAATCGTTCAACCGCCTTGGCGGTTGTGTCCCCGACTCTTGCGCGCTCAGCGTTTTTCGAGAACATCTCCGGCGTTTACCTCTATGCGACCATGATAAGCGCGTTGCCGCTCTACGTTTCGGCTCTCGGGCGGTCGGAATTTCTTGGACCGATTGTTCGTCGCTTGCCCATGAACACAAGCGTGATGCTGCTTGCCCTGGCTGCGTTTGCCTTGTCGGTCGGGCTGATCACGATCGGCGCACAAGGCATCGCATCTCTTCAGGCCAGGTGATGGCAGGCTAATCACCGTGGGCGTGGGCGGGGGCGACTTGCGGTGCCACCCATTGCGACAAGTAAACGCGCTCGAAGGCGAACACAGCGATCATCCCGACAGCGGCGTAGAGAACGATCATCGGGTCGCTTTGAAGCTTCATCACGGTGAAAGCTGCCAGTACTATCGCATCGAGCGCCAGGGCAGTCAAAAGCACGATACCGAAGGCGCCGACGTCTGCTCGACGATAGCGGAACACGCCCCAATGTATGATCATGTCCATGACGAGGTAAAAGAAAGCACCGAGGGATGCGATCCGGCCTAAATCAAAGAGCACGGCCAACGTCGCGGCGATGACGACAGTATAGACCAGGGTGTGGCGTTGGATGGGACCTGGCATACCGAAGTGGCTGTGCGGGATCATTTCCATGTCGGTCAGCATCGCCAGCATACGCGACACCGCGAAGACGCTGGCCAGAACGCCGGACGCCGTTGCGACAGCGGCCAGGATCACCGTGAGTATGAAGCCGGTTTGTCCAAGGGCGGGCTGCGCCGCTTGTGCCAGCGAATAGTCACGCGCTGAGATGATCTCCTCGATCGTGAGACTCGAACCGACCCCGTAGGCGACCAACAGGTAGACGACGACGCAGATTCCGATAGAGAACATGATCGCTCGGCCAACATTGCGATTTGGTTCAGTGATCTCGGCTCCGCTGTTGGTGATCGTGGTGAATCCCTTGAACGCAAGGATGGCCAGCGCCGTAGAGGCGATGAACCCCGTGAGCCCGTAGGATTGTGAGGTCTCGGACGCCGCGGCGAACGTAAAACCACTGGACCACAGGGCCGCGATGCCAAACAGAGCTATGCCTCCGATCTTGATCGCGGCCATGATCAACGAGAACAGCCCGACCGAGCGGTTTCCGGCCATGTTCACCAAAAAGGCGAAAACGATCACGGCCACAGCCAGAGCGGGGACCAATGGGCCACCTTCGATATCGAAAGGGCGCAGGACATAGGTGGCGAAGGTTCGCGCGACGAGGCTTTCCGCGATCACCATGCTGAGCGCCATCAGCAGTGCGGCCCCGCCCGCGATGGCTCCGGGGCCATAGCATTTCTGCAGGATCATGGCGATGCCACCCGAGGACGGCCATTTGTTCGACATCCTGATGTAGCTGTAGGCGCTGAAGCTTGTGACGACCGCGCCGGCGATGAATGCAAGCGGGAAAAGCGGGCCGGCGAGCTGCGCGATTTGCCCCGTCAACGCAAAGATTCCAGCGCCGATCATCACGCCTGTCCCCATCGCAACGGCTCCGCCCAGACTGATGGAATTTTCGCGGTACGTTTCTTTTTCGCTCTGCATAAATGGTCCCCTTTTAATTTTGGTTCGTCCGAATGCTGTTGCGCGCTTCTAGATACGAACGCCGCGAAGGCGCAGCGAATTGAGCACCACCGAGATTGACGACGCGCTCATGGCGAAGGCAGCAAACATCGGACTGATGAGGATGCCAAAGAAGGGAAACAGAACTCCCGCCGCGACCGGCACGCCGGAGGCGTTGTAGATCAGCGCGAAGAACAGGTTCTGGCGGATGTTGCGCAT
>JABDQU010000160.1 GCA_013042105.1 Boseongicola sp. | reverse complement strand
GATTTGGAATTCTTGAATCAAACTTTAGGCATTTTGAGATGAGCGTTTACGGAAATGGATTTTGGTCGGAACTTGATGGGGTTCGAGGCAGTGGACGTGTCGAGGTGCGCGAGACGCATTGGGGCTTGATTATCAAGGATGCCGACAAGGGCGCAAACAAAGACCACATCTCGGAAGGCATTCTGAAAGTCCTTGGCGTTGTTGACCTGTTTGCGTCGGTTTTGCCTTGGGGATACACAGGCGGCCCTTTGGGAGACGCGGCCTTCATGACGCAACTCAGCCTGAGCGCGGCTTTTATCGTGACGGGCTTTGGCATCTATACACATGCCGGACGGGGATTTCGCCAGGAGGTGCATCTGGACGGGATTCAAAGTGAAGTTCGCTTTGCTACGCGCAATTCTCGCGATATCTCAACGGTTCGTCGCCAAATCCCGATGATGCTTGTGCAAAGCTGTTTTCTGAAACGGACAAAAGCCAAGAAGGCATCGGCCCAATTGCATCTGCGCCTCAAGTCAAAGGGTCCGACTTTGCGCATCGCAAGCGGCGAAGAACGCAATCTGGTCCCCGTTCTCGAGCAAATGGCCGACCTGATCAAAGTCACTGAACGCAGTAAGCGTTTCTAAGGTCGCGCTTGCTCAGCACCGCAAAAACTGCTCAATGCAGGTATGCCTGCTGAATTCGCTCCCATTCTGACGGTCTTCATTACACTGTTTGTAATTATTGACCCGATCGGACTCGCGCCCTTGTTTGTCGCCTTGACGCAAGGCCGAACGACCACTGAACGGCGACGATTGGCTTTGACGGCTTGTCTTGTTGGTGCCGGGCTTTTGACTGCATTCGGCGTGCTGGGGGACGCTGTTCTGGGATTTGCTGGAATCTCGATGCCCGCGTTCAGAATAGCGGGCGGTGTTTTGCTGTTTATCACGGCGCTCGATATGCTTTTTGAACGCCGCACCAAAAGACGCGAAGATCAAAGCCACGCAAACGAGGATGACCCCGCAGTCTTTCCTTTGGCCATCCCACTGATCGCGGGTCCCGGCGCAATTGCAACGATGATCCTTCTCACAAGCCAAAACGGTGGTGAATGGGCATGGGTCCTGACGGTTCACGCCGTGATGTTCTCGGTGATGCTTTTGACCTTTTGTTTCTTTTTGCTGGCCAACCCGATTGAACGCGCTTTGGGACCTGTTGGTATCAACGTGGTGACACGACTTCTGGGCATGCTGCTGGCAGCCTTATCTGTTCAATTCGTTCTGGATGGGCTTCGCGCTGTAGGATTTGGCGGCTAGCCCTACTCAATGCCGCGTTCGGCACCTATCTCTAAAGTATGAACAACATCGATCTTGATAGCCTGATTTACCTCACCATTCTCGGAGCCGCCGTCATTGGTTGGTTTATTGCAGAGAACCGGCAAGGACTGGGGAAAATCGCTCGCATGCTGGTTGCATGGGGTTTGATTTTCGTTGGTTTCGTCGGGGCCTATGGTCTTTGGGAAGACATCGAGGGCGAGCTTGTGCCAAGACAAGCGGTTATTGCTGATGGAAGCGCGATCTCAATACCGCGGAGCTTTGACGGTCATTTCCACCTGACGCTTCAGATAAACGATGTGCCGGTCGACTTCCTTGTCGACACAGGCGCAACCGATATTGTGCTGACGCTGAAAGACGCAGCGCGGATCGGGCTCGATCCTGACGAGCTGGCCTTTATTGGGCGCGCGCGCACGGCAAATGGCGACGTCCGCACGGCCTTTGCAACTCTTGATACGGTTGAACTTGGTCCGTTTTCCCACCGAAACATCCCGGCTTCTGTGAATGAGGGAGAAATGCCCGGATCACTCTTGGGGATGCGCTATCTGAGCTTATTTGACCGGATAGAAATCAGTGGTGACCAAATGACCCTGGAACCCTAGCCCTTTGACGCGCTCTCTGCTTTCTTCTGCCAGCGGCCGCCTTCATCCGCCCAGTATTGCGCCGCAAGACCAGCATCCGTCATCGCGCGCCATTGGCTTCTGGCATGATCAACGGCCTGCGGGTCAGCCCCGTCAAACAGTATGCAAACGCGTTCCGCCGTCTTAGCCTCTTCAATGCCAACTGAAGCCTGCGCCACGGCCATCAGACAGTGAGCCGCATTCTTAGCGACCTCTGTCGTAAGCAAGACAGGTTGATCCGCGTCATGCGGCCCTCCCGAAATGCCGTGGGGCAAAAACCCTTCCCCAAGCCAAAGCGTCGCATCCAACCGCTCGACCAGATCAGCATCGCCAGATCGCACTGCCACACGCCAGCCCGCTGCCAAGGATTTCTGCAAAAGCATTGGTAAAGTTGCTTCAAGCGGGTGTTCAGTCAGGTGGTAGAAGTAGACGTCGCCCATTCCCGCTAGCCTTCAAATCGGTCCGAAACCAAGCGATCAAGTGCACGCACTCCCCACCCGGTTGCACCTTTCGGCGCAAGTTCCGAGGCCGCGCTCAGACTGGCAACACCAGCGATATCCAGGTGTATCCAAGGCATGTCATCCCTTACAAAGCGCTGTAGAAATTCTGCGGCAGTTATTGATCCCGCAGGCCGCCCTCCGACATTTTTCACATCAGCGATGCGGCTCTTCAAAGCGCGTGCATAGCCGTCTCCAAGCGGCATGCGCCACGCCCCTTCCCCTTCAGCTTTGGCGGCTGAAAGAAAAGATGTCGCAAGCGCATCATCATTGGAAAATACGCCTGCATTCTCATGGCCCAATGCAACTATGACAGCACCGGTCAAAGTCGCCAGATCAATCATCGCACGCGGTTCAAAGTGCTCCTGAGCATACCACATGACGTCGCACAGAACGAGACGCCCCTCAGCGTCCGTGTTGATCACTTCAACGGTATCACCCTTCATCGAACGCACCACATCGCCGGGCCGCTGAGCACGCCCGTCAGGCATGTTTTCCACCAGTCCGACAACCCCGACAACATTTGCCGCAGCTTTGCGCAAAGCGAGCGTCTTCATCACGCCTGCGACCGTACCCGCACCGCCCATGTCCATGGTCATGTCTTCCATGCCACCCGCAGGCTTCAATGAAATGCCCCCAGTATCAAAGACAACGCCTTTGCCAATCAGCGCCAATGGCGCTTCCGTGCCACTTCCGGTCCATTTCATGACGACCACTTTAGAGGGCGACTCGCTGCCATAACCGACGGCCAGAAGCGTTCGCATCCCCAAGGCTTCCAACTGGTCCTCTTCAAGCACCTCAACCCTCAGACCAATGTCACGCAACTCTTCCAAACGCTCTGCAAAGCTTTCAGTCGTCAGCACATTCGCCGGTTCATTGACCAAATCGCGCGCAAAAAAGACACCTTCTGCCACCGCTTGGATGCGTTTGATGTCAGCGCGCACAGTGTCGGGTTTTGACACCATGAGCGTTATATCAGGCCGCTCGTCTTTGTCCTCAGTCGTCTTGTGATCCACAAACTCATAAGTCTTCAGAAGGCAGCCCATCGCGAGGTGCTCAAGCTTCTGACGCCCTCCCGCCAGCACCAGAACTGACCCGCGAGCCGCCGCGCCACCGATTGCTGCACCGGCGCGTCGCTCGACCTCGGGACTGCTGCGGCGATCCAGCCGGATTACCTGCACGGCCTCTACATGCAGACCTGTGGGAAATGCCAGTTCAGCCGCGTCCCCCTCGGACAGTTTCGAAAAAGCGGTGCTTTCAACAAAGCGTTCCAGCGCACCACGCATCAGCCGGTTTACGCGTCGACCAAACTGGTCAAGCTTGCCGCTTTCCGGGACGAACACCACGATCCGACCGCGCGTTTCAGAAATCTGGTCAAGGCTAGTTTCGCAGATCGTGAGTTTCGCTAATTCGGTCATAAAGCACTCCGGACATATGGGCCTCGCGATCCTAGTCCGGCGGTTTGGCCAAGACCAGCCGATAACGTCACGCAATGCGCGTCCATGCCTGTTCTCTCGGTCTGCGCTGTGGTTTAACGGCGTCAGTAGATTTTAGTCAGCCAGTGATGATCGGACGATTCGACAAATACCTCATGGCACAGCTTTTGATGCTGTTCGGCTTCTTTGCGCTGGTGCTTGTGCTTGTGTATTGGGTCAACCGTGCCGTTGTGCTTTTTGATCAGTTGATTGCAAATGGCCAGTCCGCGACCGTTTTCCTTGAGTTTTCAATTCTTTCACTGCCCAACGTCATTCGTATCGTGCTGCCAATCGCAGCGTTTGCGGGCACGCTTTATGTCACGAACCGATTGACGACCGAAAGCGAACTCATCGTCGTTCAAGCCACCGGATTTTCACCGTGGAGGCTGGCGCGGCCCGTGATCTGTTTTGGTCTGATCGTTGCGGTTCTGGCGTCGATCCTTGGTCATTTCCTTGTCCCGGCAAGCCTACGCCAACTGGCTGTCAGGTCAGACGAAATTGCGCAAAACATGACTGCGCGCTTGCTGACGGAAGGGCAATTCATTCACCCGGCTGATCAAGTCACGTTCTACATTCGCGAAATCTCGCCTCAGGGCGAGTTGTTGAACATCTTTTTGTCTGATGCCCGAGACGACAATATCAAAGTCACCTACACAGCCCGCGAGGCGTTGCTGATCCGTGGCGACGACGCGCCCACGCTGATTATGTTTGATGGGATGGCTCAGTCCCTGGACACGCAAACCCGGCTTTTGTCAGTAACGCGTTTTGAGAATTTTGCCTTTGACCTAAGCGGATTGGTCGAGCTTGGGGGCATTGGGCGCATTCGTCCGCAAGAACTCAGCACCGGCGTTTTGCTGCAAGCCAGCGAAACAACACAGGCTTTGACCGGCGCTTCGCGCAACACGCTGGTCTCTGAAGCTCATGAACGGTTTGGCAATGCCTTGAACGGCCTTGTTGCGCCCCTTGTTGGTTTCGCGGCGCTTTTGTTGGGAGGATTTTCGCGCTTTGGCGTGTGGCGGCAAATCATCGGCGCGATCGGAGCGCTTATCGTCATCCAGATGATTACCCGCGTCGGACAGGACATCGTCCAGTCAAACTCAAACCTCTGGCCCGCCGCCTATCTAGGGCCGTTTGTTGGCATCCTGCTTGCGGCAGCGCTTCTTGAACTTGCTTGCCGCCCCGGACTTTTGCGGCGTAGATCGCGGCCAGTCACGACTGAGGGGCGCGTAACATGACCCTGCACCTTTATTTCGCACGCCGCTTTTTCAAGACGGTGATGTCAACGATCCTTGTATTTTTTGTCATCCTTTTCTTGCTCGACATGGTTGAGCAGATCCGAAAATTTGGCTCGACAGAAGCAAGCTTTGGCACGCTGTTGTCACTAACCGCTCTGAACGTGCCGGAAACGCTCTATCGGATTTTGCCACTCATCATGATCTTGGCCACGCTGGCTTTGTTTCTTGGATTGGCAAGGTCGTCAGAACTGGTGGTGACACGTGCCGCAGGTCGTTCCGCCTTGAAAAGCCTTGTGGCCCCATTGATCGTGACTTTTGCAATTGGAATTGTCGCGGTTGGCGTGATCAATCCCATCGTTGCCGCGACATCAAAGCAATACGAAACGATCGCGGGACGGCTGACGAACGAAGGGGCATCAACGGTTTCAGTCTCACGCGAAGGACTTTGGCTGCGCCAAGGATCACCAAGCGGTCAAACTGTAATCCGGGCGGAACGCGCTAATCTCGATGGAACCGTTTTGTTTGATGCGACGTTTCTTGGCTTTGATGCCGAAGGACGACCGAGTTATCGAATTGAGGCGAACGTGGCTCGTCTTGTTACGGGCGCATGGCAAATTGAAGGCGCCAAGGAATGGCGCTTTGATCCCCAAGCCGTTATTCCCGAGCAAGACGCCTTCACGGCTGACAGGATGAGCCTGGCCTCAAATCTGACACGCGATCAGATATTGGACAGTTTCGGAACACCCTCCGCCATCCCTATTTGGGAACTGCCCGCATTCATCGCACAACTTGAGAGCGCCGGGTTCTCGGCACGAAATCATCGCACCTTCTTTCATATGGAACTGGCGCTTCCGATCTTGCTCATATCCATGGTTTTGGTGGGCGCAGGCTTCACGATGCGACATACTCGAATGGGGCGCACAGGTCTGATGGTCATGCTTGCACTGGCGCTTGGGTTTAGTCTGTATTTCATCCGGAACTTCGCCGCCATTTTGGGGGAGAACGGCCAAATCCCGATCTTGCTGGCGGCCTGGGGCCCTCCGATTGCTGCGGTCATGTTGCCGCTTGGATTACTTCTGCATCTGGAAGACGGATGATACGCTGGCTCTTACCCCTTTTGCTTTGTGCCACCTTCTTGCCAGTGACGCTTCACGCTCAGGCTCTGGCATCACTGGTCGCGGATAGTGTCGTTGTGGAACCCGAAGGTAGGATCACGGCAGAAGGCAACGTCATCGTATTTTACGAGGGCAATCAGCTTGTCGCAGATCGCATAGTCTACGACCGAACCAGTGATACGCTTTCGATTGAAGGCGATGTAACGCTGACGGGCACCACCGGGGATGTGTTCACGGCCGATGCGGCAAGTCTGAACAGTGAGTTACGCGAAGGGGTTCTGACGTCCGCCCGGCTGGTTCTGGATCAGCAACTGCAACTTGCGGCCGCGCAGATATCGCGTGTTGATGATCGCTACACGGTGTTGCGAAGGGTTGTCGCTTCGTCCTGCGAAGTCTGCGCAACCAACCCGACACCGCTCTGGGAAATTCGCGCCTCTCGTGTTGTGCACGACACCGAAGGACAGCAACTCTATTTCGACAACGCGCAGTTTCGACTGGCAGGCGTGCCGCTCCTTTATCTGCCGAGACTACGACTTCCCGACCCAACGCTGGACCGCGCCAGTGGTTTCTTGATCCCAGAGCTGCGAACATCTTCGGACCTCGGCACCGGCTTGCAGCTTCCATATTTTATTGCGATCAGTCCGCACGCTGATGCGACGCTGACACCCTACTTGTCAGCGTCGACCACAACACTCGAGTTCTCGTATCGTCAGGAAATTCGAAACGGGAGTCTTTCGTTTGAAGGAGCCGCAACAAGTGACGATGACCTCGGCGGTCGCGGTTACTTCTTTGCGAACGGGCGCTATTTTTTGCCACGGGGCTTCATTGCGACGGGGCAGCTCGAGTTTGTGTCTGACCCGGGATATCTATTTCAATACGACTATTCCTCGAAAGACCGGCTTACGAATGAGCTGGCAATTGATCGCGTGCGCGAAAAGGACTTGTTCCGCGCAAGTATCACCGAGTTCAGGACACTTAGAGATCAGGAAATACCTATCCGCGACACCCTGCCCGACCGCTTTATCGAAACGTCCTACCAACGCGACCTCGACGGCTTGCAATTTGGCGGCAAGACGACCCTGCGATTTGATACGGCAGCCCTGAACCGTCCCACTTCGGCCGATATTCTTGGCCGAGATGTGTCCCGGATCGGTTTTGGCGCCGATTGGACCCGCCGCGACCAATTCGCATCTGGTATCGTGCTTGAAACCGAAGCGGCCTTGCGCCTCGATGCCTATAACGTGGGTCAGGATTCCACGTTCGAACGAAACTCACTGAGAGCCGCGCCGCGCGCCGCGACCGAACTGCGCTGGCCTCACACTCGGACGTCCGCGACGGGAACGACGGAAGTGCTGGAGCCGATCATCCGTCTGGATATATCGAATGTGACGGGAAACGACGTTCCTTTAGAAGACAGCCGAATAGTCGAATTCGACGAAGCCAATCTCTTTGCGCCCTCACGGTTTCCGGGCATCGACGGTATCGAAGAAGGATCACGCGCGGCAGTTGGCTTCAACTGGCACCGTATTCAACAGAACGGCTGGGCGGCGAACCTCGCAATAGGACGCGTGGCGAGCCTTGATGGCACCTTGCAGTTCTCGGACACCGGCGGCTCAGACGCAGATCAGTCCGAATGGCTCTTGGCCGGTCGACTGGCGATTGAAGATCGCCTGTGGCTTTCGTCACGCTCACTTTTTGATGACAACGTTGCCTTCACGCTGAGCGAAACGCGGGTGGACTGGCAAAGCGACACGGCGTCTCTGTCGTCCAGCTACTTGTTCGCTCAACCCGAACCAGCCGAGGGTCGCGACGACAAACTGTCTGAATGGGCGTTTGGCGGCTCGCTGGCTCTCAACGAAAACTGGACCGCAAGCGCAGACTGGCGCTACGACTTCAACGAGGGCCGCGCGGCACGCGCGGGCATTGGCCTCGACTTCGAGACAGATTGCATTCGGATAGATCTTTCCGTAACGCGCCGCTATGCAACGTCTACAAGCGTTACGCCTACAACCGACTTTGGCTTCCGTGTATCATTGCTCGGTGTCGGAAACGGACAGAAACAAGGGACAAACCGACCGGTTTGCAGAGGGTAAAAAAGTGAAACGTTGCAGTTACATTGCCGGTTTCATGTCGCTTATGCTGGCGGTTCTCGTGACTACTCTTCCGGCAGACGCACAAAACCGGTTCCGTCCGGCGATACAGGCAAATGACAACATCATAACCGAATATCAGATCACGCAGCGCACACGGTTTTTGTCGGTTCTGCGCGCCCCGGGTGATCCAAGGGCGCTGGCACGCGACCAATTGATCAACGAAAGCCTTCAACTCGACGCAGCGCGCTCAACCGATAGCCTTCCAAGCGAAGCCGAGGTAGCCAACGGCCTGCAGGAATTCGCCGCTCGCGCCAATTTGACAGCTGATGAGTTCATAACGGCACTTGGGCAGGAAGGCATCGACGCACAGACGTTTCGCGATTTTGTAACCGCCGGAATCGCTTGGCGTGCCCATGTTCAGGCAAGGTTTCGCGGCGAGGCGCGCGACATACCGCAAGACGTGGTAAACCGGACTTTGGCGCGTACGGGCACCGAAGGTGGACTTCGCGTCTTGATCTCGGAAATTCTGCTGCCGACCAACACTCCTGAAACAACCCGCGCCTCACGCGTGCGCGCAGCCGAAATTGCCGCATTGGAGGGTGAAGACGCCTTTGCGACCGCAGCACGCTTGTATTCGGTTTCTGCGTCGCGGTCGCGTGCCGGGGAACTGAATTGGGTCGCAATCGATAGTTTGCCCGCAAATATTCAAGGGGCCATCCGCAACTTATCGCCCGGCCAGATCTCTGCGCCAATTGAGCTGGATGGTGTGATCGCTGTCTTTCTGTTGCGCGATGTCGAGCGCGTCGCACAGGGCACACCAGAGACGTTGTCGATCGACTACGCTCTACTGCGCGTGGCGGGTGGTGCAACCGAGGCATCTGCGATCGCCGCCAGGGTCGATACCTGCGACGATCTTTATGGCGTCGCGAAGGATATGCCAGAAGACATGCTTGTGCGCGAGAGCCGTCCCCTGTCGCAACTACCCGCCGACGTTCGATCCCAGATTGCCCGCCTCGATATCAACGAAACCTCCACCGCTATCACCCGCGGCTCACAAAGCACTGTTCTGATGCTCTGTGACCGCCAACAAGCGCTTGAAAGCACTGTTGATTTCGACCTTGTCGGGACGCGGCTATTGAATACTCGACTAACCGCAATTGCTACGGATTATCTCGACGATCTTCGCGCAGATGCGTTCATCGCAGATTTCACGAATTGATGGACGAAAGAGTTCGGTTACCTGTCGTCCTCACCTGCGGCGACCCTGCGGGCATTGGGCCCGAGATTGCCGCCAAAGCATGGAACGCGCTCAAAGAAAGCAATCCATTCTTCTGGCTTGGCGATCCACGCCATCTTCCGCCAGACACGAAAATCAGCCTCATTGAAGACCCTACAGAAACTGCGGGTGCCGCACGATACGGACTGCCCGTGTTGGCGCACACCTTCCCAGAGCTTGCGATACCCGGCACTCCGCAGCCGGCCAATGCGCGCTCTGTTGTAGAGGTCATCGCAAAAGCCGTCAGCCTCGTGCAGTCCGGGGAAGCCGCTGGCGTTTGTACCGCCCCCATTTCAAAGAAGGTGCTCGTCGATCACGCCGACTTCGCCTATCCCGGCCACACCGAATTTCTGGCGGCGCTGAGTGGCGTTGAGACAAGCGTGATGATGCTGGCGTCTAGTGAACTCCGGGTCGTGCCGGTGACTATTCATATCCCGCTGGCAGACGTGCCGTCCGCACTAACCAAGGAACGCCTGCAAACAACTCTCGAAATTGTTCATGCATCCATGGTTCGCGATTTTGGCATCGCCACGCCCCGGATAGCGGTCGCGGGACTTAATCCGCATGCAGGTGAAGGTGGCATGCTCGGAACCGAGGACGACACAATAATCCGTCCCGTTTGCGCGCGCCTTCGCGCGCAAGGAATGAACATCACTGCTCCCTTACCGGCGGACACAATGTTCCATAGCAAAGCCCGCGAGACCTACGACGTGGCCATCGCAATGTATCACGATCAGGCCCTGATACCCATCAAAACGCTTGCTTTTGACCGCGGTGTGAACGTCACTCTTGGTGTGCCTTTTGTCAGAACATCACCCGATCACGGAACAGCGTTCAACATAGCGGGCAAAGGTATTGCCGACCCAACCTCTGTGATTGAAGCAATCAAACTGGCGCACCAAATGGCTGATGCACGCGCATTGGCACAGTCATGAGCGCGATCGATGACCTCCCTCCTCTGCGCGATGTTATTGCGCGGCACGCGTTGTCGGCCCGTAAATCCCTGGGTCAGAACTTCCTTCTTGATCTCAATCTGACCGCGAAAATCGCCCGCTCTGCCGGGGACCTCCACGACACTGACGTGCTTGAGGTTGGCCCGGGTCCCGGTGGCCTGACCCGTGGCTTGTTGGCGGAAGGGGCACGCAAGGTCGTTGCCGTGGAAAAAGACGCACGCTGTATCCCGGCCTTGGAAGAGATCTCACGCGCTTACGAAGGGCGTCTGGAAATTCTCGAAGGAGACGCGCTTGAGCTTGATCTCTCACAGCACCTGACGCCGCCCATTCGGATCGTTTCAAACCTGCCTTACAACGTCGGGACCGAGCTTTTGACGCGATGGCTTGATCCACCCGAATGGCCGCCGTTCTGGACGTCGCTGACACTGATGTTCCAGCTTGAGGTGGCACAACGCATCACGGCGAAGGCAGGCGAAAAGCACTACGGAAGACTGGCCGTGTTAGCAGGCTGGCGCACAGATGCTAGGATCGTGATGGAGCTTCCGCCAGAAGCGTTCACACCTGCTCCAAAGGTCCGATCCGCGGTTGTTACACTAAATCGCCTGGCCGAACCCCGCTATCCGGCGGACGCCAAAGTCCTGAAGGACCTGGTCGCGCGTGCTTTCAATCAACGCCGGAAAATGCTGAGAGCAAGCCTGAAGGGGCTGCGCCCTGATATCGAAGACAGACTGATTGCGGCAGGAATCAAACCCACGGATCGTGCTGAAACTGTCGACATTGAGCGCTTTTGCGCACTCGCGCGCACGCTGGAGCAGACTTAACTACTCTGCTGCGTCCGGTGTCGGCGCTTTGGGCTGGTCTGGCGCGCCGCCTGCATCAGACGTCGGTGCCTTCTTGCGCGTGCGCCTTGGGCGAGCAGGTCTTTCCTCTGGTGTCTCAACCAAACCGCTGGCCTCGTTGCCTTGCTCCAAATCGATCACATCACTGCTAGACTTCGGCTTTGGCTGTTCAGAGGCAGGCGCAGCATGCTGCTGTTTCTTTGATTGCTGATTGTCCTGTGAACCGCCGTCATCCCCGCGCCGTGGTTGGTTTTGGGAGTTCTGGTTAGACTGGTTCTGATTAGGCTGGTTCTGATTAGGCTGGTTCTGATTAGGCTGGTTTTGCTGGTTCTGCTGATTATTTTGCTGCTGGCGTTCCTGACGCTCTTGCTGCTCGCGCATGGCTTCAGCCAACATGCGTGTGTAATGCTCGGCATGTTGTTGGAAGTTCTCAGCCGCCACCCGGTCGTTGGACAACTGCGCGTCTCGCGTCAACTGATTATACTTGTCGATAATCTGCTGAGGCGTCCCACGGACTTTGCCTTCCGGCCCCGAACTGTCGAACACACGGTTTACGACGTTGCCAACATTGCGGTTGTTGCGGTTCCCTTTGGAACGCGAACGTGACTTTGATGATCTCATAAGGTACTGGTCCAGCCTTTGGTCTGGTCTTGCGCGGTATTTCCAATGCTGCCCCTAGTGGGCCGATAGTCCGTGCAAGGATTGAAGTGGCGCCGCGGAAACACATTTCCCTGCGTTGCGCACCGAAATAGATAGTCTTTGGCGTCCGCCAGAGCAAGCTTATTTTGCGTAATCTGCGTGCAAATTGCGGAATCCAACGGTTTTTTTCAGAGAATTGCTGCAAATGCTTCAACAACGCGGTCGCGGCCGTCGAAATCCTTGTGTACCGAACAAGTCTTAAAGCCCGCTTGCATAAACAACCTGACGACATCATCCGCCTGTGTCGGCCCGATCTCGACCAAAATGCGACCGCCCGACGTCAAATGCGCCTGCGCCTTCGCCGCCAATTCCCGATACCCCGTCAGGCCATCAGCAAAGTCTGTTAAGGCGATATGGGGATCGCCATTCAGGACTTCAGGTTCCAAATCCTCCATTTCTGAGGACCGGATGTAAGGCGGGTTAGACACAATGAGATCAAAACGCCCATCGACATCCTTGAACCAATCGCTGACGGTAAGTTGCAAGCGATCACCAACTGACAAGGCAAGGGCGTTTTCTGATGCGATGCGCAATGCGCCCTCAGATACATCTGTTGCAAGGCCCGTTGCGTCAGGACGCTCCGCCAGAAGCGTGATTACTATACATCCAGATCCGGTGCCAATATCCAGGACGTTCTGGAACGTAGCCTTCAGTGCTTGCTCCACAAGAATCTCTGTTTCAGGCCTGGGATCAAGCACTTCCGGTCCGATCTTAAACCAACGTCCATAAAACAACCGTCCTTCCAGTATCCGCGAGACCGGCTCACGCGCCGCTCGTCTTTCGCAGAAACGCCAGAACACTTCCGCGACTTCAGGCGATAAAGTGTCCCGAAGATGTAACGTCAGACGATCCGACTTTACCCCCAACGCCGCAGTCATCAATCGGCGCGCATCGCGCATTCCGTAAGCCAGCCCCTGCGCCTCTAACAACCGCGCCGCATGAGCAATGGCCTCTTGCACAGTTCTGTTCTGCTCTGGTCCGCTCAAA
>JABDQU010000157.1 GCA_013042105.1 Boseongicola sp. | reverse complement strand
CTGCGCCAAAGTGCCCGGCGTGAAATCCCACACCTGAGGGCGACCTGTCTGAAGCGCGGTGTTAACCACGGTGCGGGCCGTTTGATTGGCATGCTTATCGACCGCGAGTGCGTCCAAATCCCATATCTCATGCGCCTTCGCCATAATTCTCGCCATTTCATTTGATACGGCCGGATCGGACGCAAGATCATTAAGCTCAAAAGGATCGTCGCTCAAATTGAACAGCATTGTCGGATAAGCGCATGACAGCACAAGTTTCAGATCCCCGTCTCGCAGCATCACTCTGGGCGCATCTGTCCCTCCGTCCAGATGCTCAACCATAACCGGGTCGTGCTCAGAACTACCATGCAAGAGCGGCACAAGGCTTTGACCATCAAACGGAGTGCATAAGGTACCTTCTGGCGCGCCCGAGACATCAACAAGCGTGGGCAGAAGGTCCAAAAGCGAGACCGGAGTAGCAACCCGCCGTTGCGCGATCCCAAGACCACCAACGATCAGCGGGACATGTATCGCCGGTTCAAAGAGCGTCTTTTTGAACCACATCCCGCGCTCGCCCATCATGTCACCATGATCAGAGGCAAAGATCACCATAGTGTTCTCGCTTAAGCCAGAGTCCGACAACGCGTCCATCAGGCGCCCGAACATCGCGTCGATATGCGAGATCATTCCATAATACCCGCGTCTTGCGCGGGTTGTGGCGTGCGCGTCTATGTCGGTCTTATCCTGGCCGTAGTGACTGTGAAGCATACGCGAATGGGGATCGCGCTGATCCAGTGGGATCGCAGGGACTCGCGGCGCGTCGATCTCCGTGTCTTCATAGAGATCCCAAAAGGCTTGCGTCGTTATGTAGGGATCATGCGGCTGTGTCAGCGACACCGTAAGCATGAACGGTCGGGTATCGGCACTGCGCGCACGTGCATAAACCTCGCGCACGGCGTGGTGGATCACATCTTCGTCGTAGTCAATTTGCATTGTGCGCGCCATTGGCCCTGCATCCAGCACGCTTTCCACCGAAGAAACGCCGGCTCCAAAACGATCCGAAGCATCGCGTTCCTCAGGGGCGGGAGTCCAGGAGAAATCAGACGGATAGATCTCGGTTGTCAGGCGTTCCTCGAACCCGTGAAACTGATCGGGTCCTACAAAGTGCATTTTGCCCGAGATGCAGGTGTAATACCCTCGCGCACGCAGGTAATGCGCAAAGGTCGGCGTCGAGGCCGGAAATTCAGCGCCATTGTCCCACGCACCGATGCGCGAGGCCAGCCGACCCGACATCATAGCAAATCGCGAGGGCGCGCACAGCGGATAAGGACAATAGGCTTTCTCAAAGACCACACCACGCGATGCAAGGCGATCCAGGTTCGGGGTTTTGCAAACGAGACCACCGTAACTAGAAAGCACAGATGCCGTCAGTTGATCGGTCATGAACAAGACAATGTTGGGCATCGAGGGGGCGTCTGTCATCGGCGGATTCTCCAAGTCTCACACGCCTTGTCGACAGAGTGATGGCCATAAGTTAGCCTCGGAAAGGGGAATCAGCAACTTTGCGATACTAGGGGATCGGCATTCAGACTGTAGTAACCAAAGCTGCCAGGCTTCGTCACATGAAGCCATTCATACATGACCCGCTCTTGCGGATCGCGATGAATGAGTCCCGATGCTGAAACGGTCGAATTTACCTGGCACAAAAGCCAGCAGGCCGGAATTCCGCAGGTCTGAAAGCCCATCGCGCGATGTGTTCTGCCTAAGAAACACCACCAACGACAGAAAGGTGTATTGAACTCAAAACAATATGAAATCCTGGCATAGCGCGGAGCTGTGCGCCCAAAAGACGCCGCGCGATGAGCAGCGTCCTTTTATCCAACACAAAGAGGTAAACATGATCAAATCCACAATAAAAACCGTTGCCGCAGCGGCAATGATGGCTGGCCTGGCCCTTCCGGCATCGGCGGCTGACCCCGGACCGACGATTACGCAAATTCAGGAGCGTGGAAGTCTCTTGTGTACCAGCCACAACGGCAGCTATCTGGGTTTTGCCGAAGTTGATGATGACGGAAAATGGTCGGGATTTGATATCGAGATGTGCAAGGCACTTGCCACTGCCATCCTCGGCAATCCCGAAGCTCTGCAGCTTATTCCGGTAAGCTGGGCTCAGCGCTTCCCTGCCCTCCAGTCCGGCGACATCGACGTCATCATCAAGGTGACCGGCTGGACAATGAGCCGCGACACCGAGCTTGGACTCCAGTATTCGCGCCCGTATTTCATTGGACCAACCAACATTCTGGTCCGCAGCGATCTTGGCGCGACGACCCCGGAGGATCTTGAAGGTGGCGTGTTCTGCATCAACGCCGGAACATCCATCGAACGGATCGTGGCCGATTACATGGGGGCGCGTGGGATCACTTACGAAGCGCTCAACTTCGAGAAGGCCGAAGAGCTTCGCGCAGCCCTCTACGCCGGTCGCTGCGACGCGCTTGCCGGGTTCGGTCCGTTTCTGGCCGCAACGCGCTTCAACGCGCCAGACCCCGAAGGCTTCACAATTCTCGACGCAGTTCTCGCGCTTGAGCCTGAAGGAATTGCAGCCCGAGAAGGGGATGATGGCTTTATCGATGTCATCAACTGGATGATGTCCGCGCTGCTGATGGCCGAGGAAAACGGCATCACCCAAGCCAATGTCGACGACATCCGTGCCAACCCGCCATCTGCGTCGGTTGAGCGCCTTCTCGGCGCAAGCCCAGGCGTCGGCGAGCGTTTGGGCCTCAGTGATGACTGGGCCTACAACATGATCAAAGCTGTCGGAAACTACGGTGAAATCTATGACCGTACTGTGGGCGAAGGCTCGGTCTACAAGCTACCGCGCGGCAAGAACCACCTGTGGTCAAACGGTGGCCTGCTGTATCCGCTGGTTCTCGACTGATCAAATACAGGGCCGGGCTTCGCGCTCGGCCCTGTACTTTTGAAGGAACATCATGCAACGCATTATTCGCAACCGCAGGGCGCGCGGCTACTTGATCCAGGCAGTTGTCCTTGCCGCGTCGTTGCTACTCACGCTGAGCTTCATACTCACAGCGCGTGACAACCTCGTCTCACAGGGCATTGCCACTGGTTTTGGGTTTCTGGAACGCTCCACCGGCTGGCCGATCAACTTCTCGATTGTCGAGGTCACCGACCGCTCACCCTACTCGCGCATGCTTCTGGCCGGTTTTCTGAACACGATTATCGTCGGGCTCGCGGGCCTCGCCGGGGCCACCTGCGTCGGTCTGATTGTGGGCCTCATGCGCGTGTCGTCAAACCTCATTTTGAACGTGCTTGGCACGGTTTTCGTTGAAACCTTCCGAAACGTGCCGCTGATCCTTCAGGTTATTTTCTGGTACGCGATCTTCACCCATTTGCCGTCACCACGTGGTGCCATCGACCTCGCCGGTTTTGGCTTCCTGTCTAACCGGGGCCTGATGATCGCCACACCAAGCTGGTCGTCTTGGGATTTGCTCATTCTTGTGGTCGTAATCATCGCCACGATAGTGGCAGCGCGCCGTTTTGGCGGCGACCGCCTCTTGACCAAATGGGGGATCGGTGTTGCCGCAGTGGTCGCACTTGCAACGGCCCTTCTGTTCTTCGGCCACGATCCTGACACGCCCCTCATTAGCCGCCCCGAATTGAAGGGACTGCGCTTTGTCGGAGGCGCGACGATCAAACCTGAGTTTTCCGCTCTGCTTATTGCGATCATGGTATTTGGCGGCGCTTACATCGGAGAGATCGTGCGCGGCGGGTTCCTGTCGGTTGACAAGGGCCGCCTCGAAGCGGCCCGAGCCCTTGGACTATCCACCACGCAGATCAATCGCTTCATCCGGGTCCCGCTGGCAATCCGCGCCATGCTCCCTGCCCTCACAAATCAATACGTCTGGCTGATGAAAGCAACCACCCTCGGCATAGCAATCGGGTATCCGGACTATTTCATGGTCGTCTCAACCTCGATCAATCAGAGCGGTCAGACAATGGAGTTGCTACTCCTCCTGATGGTCGGGTTCCTGATTATCAACTACACGATCAGCGGCTCGATGAACTGGATAAATAGCCGCCTCGCAATCAAGGGGCGCAGTTGACATGACCGACGCCTCCGTATCGCGACCGCCCCCCCTCTTGGACAGCCGCCTCGAAATTCTAAAAAAACGGCTGTTCTCAAACTGGTTCGACGGTATCGTCACGCTGGTGGCGGGCTCAGCCCTCGTGTGGATCGTGGTCAGCATCGTCGACTGGGCGTTCTTAAACGCCGTCTGGAGCGAAGCCGAAGCCAGCCGATGCCGCGAAGTGTCGGGCGCGTGCTGGTCCGTCATCGAAGCGCGTGGACGGCTGGTCCTGTTCGGTCTGTACCCGTCTGAGCAACACTGGCGTTCGACCCTAGCATGTCTAGTCATCGTCCTCACAATGATCCTGTCCTGCCTGCCTGCAATGTGGGGGCTGAAACGCTTGCCTGCCCTCTGGATAGCCGGGTTCGGCACGTTCGTGATCCTGATGTACGGCGGCATCTTCGGACTGTCGGTTGTCACCACCGAACAATGGGGTGGACTATCACTCACAGTGTTCATCTTCGCTGGCGTTTTTGTTCTGGGCATGCCCATGGCCGTCGGCCTTGCTCTGGCGCGCCGCTCAAAGCTACCGGTGATCCATTGGCTGGCCGCCGTTTTCATCGACACCGTGCGGTCGCTGCCGCTTCTCACAATTCTTTTTGCCGCCGCGGTCGTCGTCCCCTTTGTCGTCCCACATTGGGCACAGGGCGATAAACTGGGCCGGGTCATAGTCGCCTTCGCAGTCTTCTACGCCGCCTATCAGGCAGAGATCATTCGCGCAGGTATCCAGTCCATCCCCTCCGGTCAGGAGGAAGCCTCCCAAGCCCTCGGGATGAGCTACCGGGCGGTCGTCTTCGACATCATTCTGCCGCAGGCCTTTCGCAACACTCTCCCCTCAACGATCAATCAGGTCGTGATCACCTTCAAGGAAACCTCGATTGTCACAATCATCGGATTTTTCGACGTCACCGCATCGGCATCGGCTGCGGTCGGACGCGGGGAATGGGGCGCCTACTACGTCGAAATCTACGTCTTTGTCGCCCTCATCTATTTCGTCTTTGTCTTCGGACTGTCACGCTATGGTGCCTATCTTGAACGGCGCACGAGGCTGCATCATGGCTGATCAGGCAATCAAAATGCGCGACGTGACCAAGCGCTACGGTGACTTCGACGCGCTGAAATCCATTGATCTCGACGTGGCCAAAGGCGAACGGGTTGTCATCTGCGGCCCATCCGGGTCCGGGAAATCCACACTGATCCGCTGCATCAACCGGCTCGAAGTTCACGACGCTGGCAGTATCGAGGTCGAGGGCGTAGAACTCTCGGATGACGACGACGCAATCCGCGATGTGCGCCGAGAAGTTGGTATGGTCTTTCAAGACTTCAACTTATTCCCGCATCTGACGGTCCTGGAGAACTGCTCCCTTCCCCGCATCCGCGTCCGTGGCACCGCACGCGCAGACGCCGAAGACCTGGCTCGGAGCGAATTGACACGCATGCGCATTTCCGAGCAAGCAGACAAATTCCCCGACGAACTGTCAGGGGGTCAACAACAACGCGTCGCCATCGCGCGCGCCTTGTGCCTGCAACCTCGAATCATGCTGTTTGACGAACCCACTTCGGCACTTGATCCCGAAATGATCGGCGAAGTTCTCGACGCGATGGTAGCACTTGCCGAAGGGGGCATGACGATGATTTGCGTCACCCATGAGATGGGTTTTGCCAGAAAGGTAGCCGACCGCGTTGTCTTCATGGTTGATGGCCGCATCGTGGAAGAAGGGCCGCCAACGACGTTCTTCGATGCCCCGCGCGAAGCGGACACTCGCCAGTTTCTTGAGAAGATTCTAGGGAACTGATCATGCGAAGTTCCAAGACAATCCACATCGTCAGCGCCCACGCAGGAGGAGAGGTTGGCGATGTCATCGTCGGCGGCGTGGCCCCGCCCCCCGGAGATACTCTTTGGGAGCAACGCGCCTTCATCGCGCGCGACCAGAAGCTCAGAAACTTTGTTCTGAACGAACCGCGCGGCGGCGTGTTTCGCCACGTGAACCTTCTGGTTCCTCCAAAGACCCCGGGCGCAGACATGGGGTTCATCATCATGGAACCCGCCGACACCCCGCCAATGTCCGGCTCAAACACCATCTGTGTGGCCACGGTTCTGCTTGAGACTGGCATTCTGCCAATGCAGGAACCCGAAACACATCTGACACTCGAAGCCCCCGGCGGCCTTGTTGATGTGACCGCCGCCTGCCGCGACGGAGCGGTCACCTCGGTTACACTAAAAAATATGCCCTCCTTCGCCCATCGCCTCGACGTCACGCTCGATGTTGCCGGACTGGGGAAAATTCAGGTCGACACCGGATTTGGTGGAGACAGCTTTGTCATCCTCGACGCCGAGGCCGTCGGCATCGCGCTCACATCATCAAATGCGCGCGCGTTGGCTGACCTCGGCACCCGCATCACCGCAGCGGCGGACGAACAGATCGGTTTCATGCACCCCACGCTTCCAGACTGGTCGCACTACTCATTCTGCCTGTTTGCAGGCGCGATCACGCGCACGAAAGAAGCCCTTGAGACCACACACGCTGTCGCAATCCGCCCCGGAAAAATAGACCGTTCGCCGACAGGCACTGCTGTTTCCGCGCGCATGGCGGTTCTGCTGGCGAAGGGGCAGATGAATGTGCGAAACTGCCTTAGGGCGCGCTCGATCATCGGATCGGAGTTCCTTGGCCACATTGCCGAAACACTGACCGTCGGCGACTTTTCCGCGATCATCCCCACCGTCACTGGATCGGCCTGGGTCACAGGCACGCATCAACTCATGCTCGACCCCAACGATCCATGGCCCGAAGGGTACCGGGTCTCTGACACCTGGCCGGGAATTTGAACGAAAAAAGGAAAACCGGTCTGCCAGTCGGCTGCGGACTATCCTCGGCCCGGTCAAATTCGTTTTCTTTGAGCTCGCGCCAGTACGACGCGGTTTAACAAAAAAGCAAAAAACTAACATTTCATTTGCGCATTTGAAAAAAGGGGCCGAGATCTAGCGAGAGTTCGTATAGTGCAACTTGCAATAATGACTGCTTTGGACACTCAATGCATTTTACATTCGGCAGCTAATCCACAGATTTCACACAGGCACCCTGCAGTGCATTTTACAAAAAAACGCCATGAAATCCGCGGCATCCTTAGGATTGCAAATCCGTGTACACCGGTTCGATTCCGGTACTCGCCTCCAAAACATCTTTTTGTTTGTCCTGAGTTTTTTCGTCCCTATCACAAAAAAGACCCACGCGTAATTCGTGCACATTGCAGCCCCAGTCTGCGGTCCAGTGCTGCTATGGGGCTTGGAAGATTCAAAATAGTGTCGGTTAAACAGTCACTTGCAAACGCAGCCAGAACAGAGGGCTGTAATGCCAGTGCAATTACTGCGCAAAAACTGACGTCAGACAAACGTGCGGTCAACACGGATCGGCATGTGCGTCTGTCACCCGACAACGGCAAGCGCATCGAGCGAAGATCAAAGACCGAAGACCGAAGACCTTGAGCAAGCTCAGGTGCGCGCCATTGCAAGTCAGGGCCCGGCAGGTTGGCGAAGTTGAATATGACGGCGCGACTTTCCGGAAATTCCAACGGGCGACGAACTGACAACCTGGCTCTTTTGCGGTTGACCAACGGCGTCCCGCGCGTCGTCGCCCGCGGCCCTGCGATCTTGATCGATAAGATTTCAAAAACAACGAGTTGCTTATGCCCAACCCTATTGGCTATCAAAGAGGAGACAGTCCTTTCCCATAACGGAGCCAAGCCTTGTTCGAGCCTGATTTCAGTGCTGCAAAATTGGACGAGGCAACCTTCGTGACATTCACGCACGCCGAAAGCCAGCTTCTGTCATATCTTTCGCGTCATCCGCGGCAAACACTGTCGCGCGACCAAATTCTCGACGCACTCACCGAAGCCGGTTCTGATCGCCGTGACCGAACAATCGATTTCCTGATTAACCGGATACGCCGCAAACTGAAGGACAACCCGAAAGACCCCAAATTTATCGCCACACGGTATGGCGGGGGATATGTCTGGGTGGCAAAGCCGGAAAGCGTCCGCCAGGAACCCGCAGATGACGCCCACGTCTTCATTAGCCCAATGCGTGGTCTCGATGCGGCCTCGTCCGATTTTGCGCCCGGGGCGGTTTTTGCAGAGAGCCTCGCTCTGGCCTTCAAGGACGTTCTTGAACCGGACCTCAAGGTCGCACTCGACATAGACGCAGGATCAAATCGCACCCCCCCTCCTGCTGCGGCCATTCAGGTCGAATTGTCGTTCTTCCGGGACTCCGACGGTCTGGAATGCGTGGTAACAAGTCGCGCCGGCGAAGGGACCCACGTCGTTCTGGCCGAGCGCGTCCGACTTTCCAATACCCGATCCGCACACGCGGTTGCCAACAGCCAGTGCCGGGAGTTGGCCTCGCGCATCCTCAACGAAAGCTGGCGGACCAAAGTCGATGCCAACACCTTTGACTCGCCGCTTCCCATCGCCATGCAGAACGCCTCGATAGAGCAGTTCGACAGCCGAAAGACACTGGAGGAAATCGGTCCAAAGCTGAAGGCCATGCGCGCGCAACACGCGGATGATCCGCACTTCAAACTGATCTATGCGACCTATCTGCACAGCGAATATGTCGTGCGCGGGTTTGAACCTGGCCTTATCGATCCCGCACGTCGCCAGTCCGATCTGGCGGAAATTGAGCAACTTGTGCTGGGTGCTTTGGAATACGCCCAGTCCCGCCCGCACCTTGGTGTCATGGCGGCCAAGCTTCTCTACTTTGTCGATCGCAGCTACAAGCCACTGGCGCTGGAACTGGCCAGCAACGCGCATCGCTCAAACACCGCGATTGCGCCCTCTCTGGCCATCGTCGGCCAGTTTCACGGCTTTTTGGGAAACACCGATACAGCCGTTGACTATCTCAAACAGGCAGATGCGCTGAGCGATCCCAACTCTACTTTTGATCGCTACGTTCTCATCATTTTATGCCAAGTCCTGATCGCCGCAGGCCGACGTGACGAGCTGCCCGAGTATCGTACGCGCATCTATGGCCAGCACCCGCTCCTCAGAATATTCCTCGAACCTTTGTTCACTGACCCCGATCACCCCTCGATGCGCGCGAAAGGCGCGATGTTTGTGATGTCACGTGCCCGCACAACTGCACTTCTGAGCAACCTTCACTTCGTCTGGACCCGGCTCTGTGAAGACCCGGCGCATCAAAGCAATGCTTTGCGGGCGCCGGTCAGTCTGGCCGTGCGTCGCCACGGGCGCAGCGTCGTGCCCGACGAGATCATCCGGGATATTCCGGGTCTCTTCATCTGAGCAAATCTCAATACGCTCAAACAATTGTGCAACAATCCAGGCCGAGTTTGCCCCTACGTCAATCAGGGGTAACCACATGGACAGTCGATATGAGGCAGCGCCGCTGAACATCCGCACGGTATCGGCAGGCTTCTACGAAGGGTTCAACCCGATCGTATCAATGTCGGCAAAATTTCTGATCGCACTCATCGTTACACTCTTGCTGGCGTGGCCGGATGCGTCAGCACATGCACTTGGCGAGCTGAAGCAATTCACGCTGACAACCTTCGCCGGGTGGTATGTCTACCTTATGGCGGCCTTTGTCGGCTTTTGCCTGCTGATCGTGGTGTTGCCCGCCTCAGGCCGGATCAAACTCGGACGCGATGAGTCAATCCCCGACCACAGCACAAAAGACTGGTTGTGCATGATGTTCTGCGCAGGCATCGGCGTCGGAATTCTGGTGTTTTCGGTCAGCGAGCCGATCTCTCATTTCGCAACCAATCCGGACATTCTCGAAGGCCGCGTCGTGGCTGGCTCAGCCGAGGGCGTGGCCTCTTCAATGCGCTTCGTCTTCCTGCACTGGGGCCTCTCCGCATGGGGCTGCTATGCCATCATCGGCATGGCGCTGGGTTTGGCCTGTCATCGCCATGGTCAACCAATGACCATCCGATCCGCCCTCGCGCCAATCTTCGGCCAGAGGCTGGAAGGACCGCTCGGACACCTGATCGACACAACCGCGATCCTTGCAATCATTGCCGGGATCACGACAACAATCGTGCTGGGACTCGAGCAGATCTGTTCCGGATTATCGGCGCTCACCGGCTCGCCCTTCTTCGCAGATCATGCAGGCGACCCACCGTTGACTGCGCTTTTGACCGCGCTTGTCGTTGCGATCTCCGTGGCAATCGCGTCCATCGTTTCGGGTGTGGATCGCGGTGTGAAATGGGTCTCACAGATCGGTATTCTTCTGGCGTTCGGAGTGCTGGTCGTCTTTGTGCTCTACGGCACCGGTGCGCGCGTCTTTTCCATATTTGTTGATGGCACGCTCCGCTATCTCGCGACCTTGCCCGCGCAGATCACAACGCTCTATACACCCAACGGCTTCGGCGAGGTGGTCGGTCAACGTGACTGGCAAGGTCAGTGGACGATCTTCTACTGGGCGTGGTGGATCGCCTTCGCGCCTTTCGTCGGCCTGTTTCTGGCGCGCATTTCAAGAGGTCGCACACTGCGAGAGTTCATCCTCGGCGCGATGCTTGGCCCAACAGCCATGTGCTTCATCTGGTTTTCAGCGACCGGTGGCACGGCGCTCTTGTTTGAATTGAACGGTGTTGCAGAAGGACGCATCACCAACGCCGCCCACGCCAATCGCATTTATGAAACCGTAGACCTTATGCTCTCGCCCGGGCCCGCAATGCTGATCAAGGCGGCTCTGGCACTGCTGTTTCTGATCTTGATCATCGCTTCTTCGACCGCCGCCATCATCGCGATCAAATCAATTGGCGCGGCGGGCAGCGCACATGCAGAAACACCGCTTCATTCGATGACCTGGGCCGTCGTGATCGCCGCGATTACCGGCGCCGTTATGTCGGTGAACGGTGTCGCATCAATCCGGGACGTCATGATCGTAGGCGCGGTTCCTTTTTCCGTGATCATGGCTCTTATGGCGCTGTCCGTGGCGCGCATGTTGTTTTGGAATACAGTGCCGCCGCTATTGGAACGCTGACAGCCGAGACGACGCCAAAGCGGGCCACTAGATGTCGCTGATCTTTTCGCGAAGCCAGCGTGCCCGCGCCTGTTGCTCGCGCACCAGTTCAAGTTTCTTTGCCAATCGGCGCTTCTTATCTGCCTTTTCGGTGTCTTCCAGATCGCTTTGAAGCTCTTTCTCCCGCGCCTCCAGTTTGCGCAGAACCTTCTCGACATGGTCTGGTTTGATCTTCCGGGCTTTGCCCTTTTCAAGGCGTTTGAAATACTTGTCGAGCTTCTCGATCGCGTGTTCAAGTCCCATTTAAATCCCCTGTGCATGGCGATCCCGAAGGTCGCAAAAAATGCAAATCAGCTTCGCATGTGCCACCGATCATCGTGCACGTCCGCCTTCGGTTTCCAACCCGGCGCCGGGCACGACATCGGCCAGTTCCTCGTCCTCCAGCGCAAGAATGCGCTCGACCTCTGCCATCGCATCTTCGGTTTCGATGTAATACGCCCGCGCGGCGGCAAGAAGGTTACGCATTGCGGAATATGCATAGCTTGAATCGTTCAGGAACGAAGTGGCTTTCGTCGCATCAAGCTTGCGGTTTCGGATCAGGACCTCGATCCGGTTGTTCGTGTCCTTCGCATCGCTCTCGACCTGAATACGCTCCTCATCCAGCCACAGACTGGAACGGTCATCCGGATCGGCAAGCTCAAGCTTTCGGATCTCAACCAGAATACGCGCAATCTCGGTGCGAAGTTGATCATAAAGCGCGGTGATCGTCCCCTGATCCCGTTGCGTATAGCGCGTTGCGTTGCGCCTCAGATGCTTGATCGCTTTGACAGCCTGCACGATCTCTTCCGACACATCTCGCAATGAATATATGCCTTGTGCAACGTCCTCGGGCATGTCTTTCGCCCCCACGCGCGTTGAGAACTCGATGATCGCTGAGTAAAGCGTCTTAACCCGCGCCTCGTATCGCTCATCGATGTCAAATTCGACCGGCGCGCGGCTTGTCGCCACTGTCGCCGCGATATCTTTCGAGTCAAAGATCTCGTGACGATGCAGATTAAGCCCGTGCAAAATCAACTCAACGGCATTGTCATAAAGATGCTTCACCTCACGCCGCATCGCATATTCGCTTGTTTGCGGAAACGCGTCGACCGCTTCGGACAGGTACTTCGGCTTGCTCAAATCCTCCTCGGGCTGCGCGATCCTGCGTTCCAGAAATCCGATCAGCCGCTTTAGAAACGGCAGCATGATGACAACACCAAGCGTGTTGAAAATCGTATGAAATACCGCCAGCTTCAGCGTGAAGTCATCGTCGGGAATACCGACGCCCGACGATATCACATCGACGGCCATGCGGATCGGCGTGATAAAGATCAAGGCAACGCCAGCCGTCGTGACATTGAACACCAAATGCGCCAGCGCCAAACGCCTTCCTTGAAAATTAGCCGTCAAAGACCCGATGATTGCCGTGATCGTCGTGCCGATATTCGCGCCAATCGCCAGCGCCAATGCGTTCTCATAGGAAATCTGACCAGCGGCCAGCGCAGTAATGATCAGGGTCATCGTGGCATGGCTCGACTGCATCACAACCGTCGCCGCCGTGCCGACCAGAGTGTAAACCAATAGCCCCACTAGCCCGGTCAGAGCAAATCGGGTCAGATCGAACTGATCCTTGAAGGCCTCAAACCCCTCCTTCATGTGGTGAATGCCAAGGAACAAAAATCCAAGCCCCGCCAGCACCAGCCCGGCTCCGCGCCAGTATTTGTTCTTTTGAAACACCAGCACGATCGCAATCGCCAGCATAGGCAGCGCGAAGGCGGAAATATTCACCTTCAACCCAAACCCTGCGACCAGCCATGCACCCGTCGTCGTGCCGATGTTCGCACCAAAAATGATCCCCACACCAGCAATCAGCGAAATCAGCCCCGCCGACAAAAACGAGATGGTGATGATCGAGACCAGCGAACTGGACTGCATGATCGTGGTCGTAATGACGCCAAAGCCCAGAGACTTCGGCACTGAATCCGTCACCTTCTCCAGCGTCCGTTCCAGAAAACCACCGCTGAACGATCGGAAACCATCCTCCAGCATCAGCATCCCGAACAGAAAGATCGCAACCCCGGCGGCGATTTCCTGAAAGTCGCTGCTCGCCCAGAACCCCAGGCTCAAAACCAGCAGGATGACCGGCAGCAGAAGTTTGTTCATCAAACGTGACATAACGCGCCTACGGCAACAGCATCCCGCGCAGAACGAAGTAGAACAGCGCCGCCAGAACCCCCGAAACAGGCACCGTAATGATCCACGCCGACACGATTTTGAACAGCGAAGAGCGATGCACCAACTGTCGCTTCAACGCCTTTTGCAGTTCTCTGCGTTGCGCCGCGCTGATCACCGCCTCAGACCCCATCTTCTTCAACTCGTCCAGAATGCGCTGCTTGTCCTCGGGTGGCGCATTCTGAAAGGTGAACAAAACCTGCTCGGTCAGCGCGAAATCCGGATCGCCCTGATGCTGACCAAGGACATCTTCGATCACCTTGCCCAGCCGGGTTTCCAGAAACTCACGTAGAAAGCCCACACCGAACACGGCGCCCAGCGCCACATGTGTCGAACTGATCGGCATGCCCAACTGGCTTGCAATGATCACCGTGATAGCCGCGGCCAGCGCAATGCAGAAGGCTCGGCTACGATCAAGCTCGGTGATCTCGGACCCCACGGTCCTGATCAGCTTGGGGCCGAACAACGCAAGTCCCACCGATATCCCCAAAGCCCCGATCACCATCACCCACAAGGGGATCGCCACCTTCGAACTGCCTCCCTCGGCATGGGTCAGCGCATCGACAACTCCTGCCAATGGGCCGACAGCGTTGGCCACATCGTTCGCCCCGTGCGCAAAACTCAACAAGGCCGCAGAAATGATCAGCGGAACCGTGAACAGCTTGTTCACCCCTGCCCGACTGTTTTCAAGCGTTGGGGCCGCCCTGTTAATCGCGGGGCGGACAATCACGATGATCGCCAGACCCGCAACCAGCCCAAGAAGCAACGCGACGAGAAAATCGATCTCGACAAGCTTCTTGATCCCCTTAAGCGCAATATACGTCGTGAAGGCCCATGTCATAATGCCAATCATGAAGGGCACGACCTTGCGCGCACATTCCACCGGGTCGGGCTTGAAGAATATCGTCTTCTTCAGAACGAACAGAAACGTCGCCGCAATAATTCCGCCCGTCAAAGGCGAAATGACCCAACTCGCGGCGATCTTGGCCATCGCCGCCCAGTTCACAATGTCCCAGCCTGCCGCCGCAATACCGGCCCCCATCACACCGCCGACAATCGAATGCGTCGTCGAAACCGGTGCCCCCAGCCACGTCGCGGCGTTCAGCCACAAGGCCGCACCAATCAGCGCCCCCATCATCACCCAGATAAACACATTCGGATCCGCAACGTCCGCCGGATCAATGATGCCCTTCTTCACCGTAGAGACCACGTCCCCGCCCGCGATGATGGCGCCTGCCGCTTCGAAAATGGCAGCGATCACAATCGCCCCCGTCAGCGTCAACGCATACGAGCCAACAGCCGGGCCGACATTGTTGGCGACATCGTTGGCGCCGATATTCATCGCCATGTATGCGCCGATGACGGCTGCCGCGATCAACAGGAAAAGCTGGTCGACATGCGCAAATGTCGAACCAGTGTAGATGATGACCGCGACGACAAATAAGACTGCGGTTCCCAGTCGCCCGACTTCGGAACGACTAAGGTCAGTGGCGCTCTCAATTTTAAGATATTCTTTAACTCTCACAGACTTTCCCCCCAAAGACTGAGCAAGAACGCGCACCGCAAGAATCGCTCCAGTAGTCAGAAGCGTCAGGCACACGTCATAGTCCTGTCTGGTCTGAAAAGCCGCGTGCCGCCTTGAGGCATATCAATTGCAGGCACCCGCCGGCCCATGCATCCATTGAAATTAAAAATCCAAACGTCCGGGCATACCAACCGCCAAGATGCTCCTTTAAGCAGCTTGGCAGGCGCCCCTGAACCGCCAGCTTCAGATTTCAGCGATCAACAGATCGTCCGGCTGCGCCAGAAGCGCACAATAGCGCGCAAGGAACCGTGCTGCATCAGCGCCATTGATGACGCGATGGTCATAAGACAAATCAAGCGGCGTCATCGGCACCGGAACAAACGCGGTGCCGTCCCAGACCGGTCGGATGTCGGTTCGGGTAATCCCCAGAATGGCGACTTCAGGCGGGTTGACGATGGGTGTGAACGCCTCGCCACCGATGCCGCCAAGATTGGTGATCGTCATCGACGCCCCACCCATTTCATGCCCCCTCAGCTTGCGATCACGCGCGCGCCCCGCAAGCTCCCGGATTGCTGCCCCAATTTGGGACAAACGCATGTGTTCGACGTCACGAAGTACCGGCACAGCCAGCCCGTGCGGCGTGTCGACCGCAATGCCAATGTGAACATACCCCTTCAGGATCAGGGACTGACCATCCGGCGACAAGGACGCATTAAACCGCGGGAACTCCCTCAGACACCGCGCCAGAACAGCCACGTGAAACGACAAGGCCGTCACGCTGTTGCCGTCTGCTTTCAGCGCTTTTCGAGTTGCCTCAAGGCGCGAAACATCCGCGCTGTCGTGATGGGTCACGGCGGGGATCATCTGCTGAGCCGCCGTCAGGTTTGCCGAAGCGACCTTTGCAATTCGGGTCAATGGCTCGACCGTCACAGGGCCCCATTCGCCATGATCCACGTCCCAATACCCCGAAGACGCACCCGCCGCCGCCCGACGCGGCGCGGTCTGCCCCAGCACATCCTCACGCGCGATCGTCTCGCGACCAAGCTCTGCTGCCAGCGCATCGATATCCACACCGCGATCCGCAGCCAGTTTACGCACAGAAGGGCTGGCAATCGCAGACATCGCTACCACGCGGTCGAAATGTATTGGGTTTCCTGAAACTCCAGCAGCCCCTCCTTGCCACCTTCACGGCCCAGACCGGATTGCTTCACACCACCAAATGGCGCCGCCGGATCGGACACAAGACCCCGGTTCAATCCAACCATGCCAAACTCAAGCCGTTCCGAAAGTGCCATGCCACGCGCCATGTCGGCGGTATAAAGGTAAGCGACCAGACCGTATTCCGTGTCATTGGCCCGCGCGATAACCTCGTCTTCGTCGCGGAAGGTCTGCAACGCCGCAACCGGCCCGAAAATCTCGTCACGCAGACAGGCGGCATCGTCCGGCACAGCAGTCAAAACCGTAGGCGGATAGAAATACCCCGGCCCATTCGGACGCGTCCCGCCAAGGCGAAGCGTGGCGCCCTTGTCGACCGCATCACGCACGAAAAAATCCACCTTGTCGCGGGTTTCGGCATTTACCAGCGCGCCCACATCGACGCCTTCTTCAAGACCGTTCCCGATCTTCAGCGCCGCCATCTTTGCGCAGAACGCCTCGACGAAGGGGGCCTCTACCTCTTCATGCACATAAATCCGGTTCGCTGCCGTGCAGGCCTCGCCCAGATTGCGCATCTTCGCGACCATCAAACCATCCGCGGCCGCCTCGATATCGGCGTCTTTGCAAACAATGAACGGCGCGTTTCCACCCAGCTCCATCGCCGGTTTGACCACGTTGTCGGCCGCAGCATGCAACAGCTTGCGCCCGACCTCGGTCGAGCCGGTAAAGCTGACCACCCGCACGCGCGCATCCGCCAGCATCGCGCCCACAACCGCGCCCGAAGACCGCGACGGAAGAATGTTGACCACCCCCGGCGGCACGCCCGCCTCCTCCAGAATGGGCATCAGCGCAAGCATCGTCAAAGGCGTCTCGGACGCCGGCTTCAAAACCACCGGACACCCGGCCGCCAAAGCCGGGCCAATCTTGCGCGTGCCCATCGCCGCCGGATAATTCCACGGCGTCACCAACACCGCGATCCCCGCCGGTTTCTGATGCACCATCAGCCGCGCACCCGACGCAGGCGCCATGCCCAGATACCCTTCCGAGCGCACAGCCTCCTCGGCATACCAACGGAAAAACTCGGCCGCATACTTGGCCTCGCCCATCGCATCAGACCCGGCCTTGCCGTTCTCCAACGTGATAAGCCGGGCAATCTCGTCCAGTTTGTCGGTGAAGAGCTCAAACGCCCGGCGCAGTATTTCACCCCGTTCGCGTGGGCTTTTCGCAGCCCAGCCCCCAAAGGCAGCTTCAGCCGCATCCAGACAGGCCATCGCATCATCGACCGTGCCGGATGCAACACTGGCAAGGACCGTTTCATCCGCCGGATTGAGAACGTCAAACGCTCCACCATCCGAAGCGTCACGCCATTCGCCGCCGATATAGAGTTGGTTTTTAAGGTTTTTCATGTCTCTCTCAGATCAGTTGGCGGATCGGGTCTTCCACCCGTGCCGCGATTGCGTCGAGAAGCGTGATGGCATGCGCCATCGGCAAAGACGCCTCGTTGAAGGACAGCGTCAGTGCGAACTGGTCTGTGTCCGCCCCGACCGAAAGCGTGATCCCACCGCTCGCTGGCGCATAGCCCTGAAGGCGCGTGTCGCACAGATCGACCAGCGACATCGCCGCGCCAGCTTCAGCCTCGCCATGCGCAGGATAGTGAACCGTCGCGCCATCCAGGCCACGAATGGCGATTGTCGCGTCGTCAGTCTCAAACACGTCACGCCACGCACCGGCGGCAAAGGCCGCAAAAAGTACCGTGCGATCCGCGTTTTCCGATCGTTGAAGAAGCGCGGTCAACGCGTCACCCGATATCCGCGCGCCGAGTTGAGACTGTCCGCCGGTTGCAGCCCGTGACAGATCGGCCGCATGGATCGGCTCGGGCAAACCACCGGCCCTCAAAGCCGCCAGATCGACACCCCGCTCTTTTGCCAACCGCTTTGCCAAAGGCGACGCAAGAATAGGCCCCGACAGAGCAGGCGGCGCGGGTGCGCGCACCTCAACAGGCGCGGGCGCAACAGTCTCCTCGGCCTTGGCCGTCGTCTCAGGCGCAGGCGTAGGGTTTGGTGCAACCTCGGCAGTCTCCGTCGCCTCAACCGATGCAGGCACAGGCGCACACGCATGCTCCGCAACCGCGTCCTCGGTCTCAACGATCAAAGCAATGACGTCTCCGACCGGAATATCCGCCCCTTCCTCGACGCGAATACCCGCAAGATAACCGTCACCCGCCGCTTCGACCTCCATCGTTGCCTTGTCGGTTTCGACCTCGAAAATCGGCTCGCCACGGGTGACCTTGTCACCCGCCGCCTTCAGCCATGCCACGATGACTGCGCTGTCCTGGTTCATGCCCAGCTGAGGCATCTTGACTTCAAAGGGCATGGATCAATTCCCCCGCCACAATCCGTCGGGCGTTTTCAGCGACCTGCTCTGGCGTTGGCACTGTCAAATCTTCAAGCGCCGGACTAAACGGAATCGGCACGTCCATCGCCCCCATGCGGATCACGGGCGCATCCAGATGATAAAACGCCTTTTCACTGATCCGGGCTGCAATCTCGGCTGTTGTGCCGAAATTCTGATGACCCTCGTCGACCACAATCGCACGCGTCGTTTTCTTCACGCTTTGAAGGATCGTGGCCTCATCCAGCGGCGCAATCGTGCGCGGATCAATCACCTCGGCGCTTACGCCGTCTGCCTCCAGCATCGTCGCCGCCGCTTCGCAAACCTGCCGCATCGAGGACGTGCCGATCAGCGTCACATCGCGGCCCTCACGCAGCACTTTGGCCTCACCGAAGGGAATGAGAAACTCCTCTTCCGGCACCTCGGCCTTGTCCTGATACATGAGCTTGTCTTCAAAGATCACAACCGGATTGTCATCGCGGATCGCGGTCTTCATCAGCCCCTTGGCCTCATAAGCCGACGACGGCATAGCCACCTTCAATCCCGGAATATGCGCCACAAGGGCGTGAAGTGACTGGCTGTGCTGCGCCGCCGAACGACGCGTCGCCCCAAGATTTGTGCGCAAAACAAGCGGCACGTTTAGTTTTCCGCCGGACATATAGTGTGTCTTCGCAGCCTGATTACAAAGCTGGTCCATCACCAGAAAAAGGAAATCCCCAAACATGAGGTCCACAATCGGCCGCGCGCCGGTCATCGCCGCCCCGACAGCCAGCCCCATGAACCCCGGCTCGGCAATCGGCGTATCAATGACGCGATCCGTGCCGAATTCCTCGACCAGCCCGCTGGTTACCTTAAAGGGCGTTCCCGCTTCGGCCACGTCCTCCCCGATGAGAAACACTGTCTCATCACGCCGCATTTCTTCTGCAATGGCCTCATTGACCGCCTGACTAAGAGTGATACTGCGCATCAGGTCGTCTCCAGAAATACATGCATGTCGACTTCGGAACCGTCGGGATAGGGCGCCTCCAGCGCATAGGCCACAGCCTCCGCCGCCTCCGAGCGGACCTCTTCGCCAAGTGCTGCTAATTCGTCCTCGCTCGCGATTCCCTCACCGGTCAGCCAGTCGCCGAACAGCTTGATTGGATCGCGCTTGGCTTTCCACTCGGCCTCTTCGTCCTTGGTCCGGTAATAGGTGCGATTGATGTCACCCACGTGGTGCCCGTGATAGCGATAGGTGTCCAACTCGATGAAAAACGGCCCCTCGCCGTTGCGCGCCCGCTGGACAAGCTCGGTCGTCAGCGCGTTGACCGCCAAGACATCCTGTCCGTCGACCTTGTGCGCCTCGATCCCGAAGGCCTCGGCGCGGGCCGTGATTTCACCGGCGGCAATCTCGTCGGTCTTCGTATACTCGGAATATCCATTGTTTTCACAGGCATAGATCACCGGCAGCTTCCAAAGCGCGGCCATGTTCATGACTTCATACATCAGACCCTGCGCCGTCGCGCCGTCCCCGAAGAAACACACGGTCACATCATCCGAGCCCTGCATTTTCGCCCTCAATGCCGACCCCGTCGCGATCCCCATTGAGCCGCCCACAATCGCATTCGCCCCAAGGTTACCGTTGGACTGGTCCGCAATGTGCATCGACCCGCCTTTGCCCCGGCAATAACCCTCTTCCTTGCCCAAAAGCTCACAGAACATTTCCTTGAACGCCGCGCCCTTGGCCACGCAATGACCATGGCCGCGATGGGTCGAGGTGATCTTGTCCGTCACCTTCAACGCCTCACAAATTCCGACCGCCACGGCCTCCTCGCCGGAATACATATGAGTCAGCCCCGGCATCTTGGCATCGAGATACAATTGGTTGGCGTTGTCTTCGAAGGTGCGAATGCGCACCATCTGGCGATACATCTGCAAATAGTCTTCGGTATTGGTCTTGGCGTCAGCCATCTGGGGTCTCCCGAGGCAGCGAAGGTCAGCCCACCTTGCGAAATCTCCGCAAAATGGGCCTCTCCCGCTGCGATTAGTAACGGTTCGCGATTGGCAATTCTTCGGCAGGGAACAGGCTGATCACTTCGCAGCCCTTGTCCGTTACGACCACTTCTTCTTCGATCCGCGCAGCTGAATACCCGTCGCTTGCCGGGCAATAGGTCTCCAATGCAAAGACCATACCGGTCTGAATCTCCATCGGATGATCCATGCTGACGGCCCGACTGATGATCGGGCGCTCATGCAAAGCCAATCCCAGCCCATGCCCGAACTGCAATCCAAAGGCCGCATCCTCATTCGGGAAGCCTAGGCTTTCCGCCGTTGGCCAGACCTCCGCGACCTTGTCCGTCGTGACGCCGGGCTTGATCATCTCGATCGACGCTTCCAGCCATTCGCGCGCTTTCACATAGGCATCGTTCTGCGACGGCGTCGCACGACCCACGTTGAACGTTCGATAGTAGCAGGTTCTATATCCCTGATAACTCTGCAAGATATCAAAGAACGCCTGATCACCGGGGCGGATCAGCCGGTCGGTGAAATTATGCGGATGGGGATTGCAGCGCTCGCCCGAAATGGCGTTGATTGCCTCCACATCGTCCGATCCCATTTCGTAAAGCATCTTGTTGGACATCGCGACGATATCGTTCTCGCGCACGCCCGGTTTCAGCTCTTCATAGATCATGTGATAGACACCATCGACCATACTGGCCGCCTGCGTCAGAAGCTGGATCTCGTCCCAGTTCTTGATCTCGCGCGCCGCCAGCATAATCTGCTGCCCGTCGATGACGTTGATGCCCTCTTCCTGCAATGCATGGAACATCGCGGTCTCGGCGTAATCCACGCCGACCGGCATATCACCCATCCCGGCATCCCGGATCAGACCCGCGATCTGCTTGGCATACTTCTTCATAAGTCCGAACTCGGGCGGGATCGTCCCGCGCATGCCGACGACACCAGCAAGGCAGTGATCCGGCTCCAGCCAGTCCGAATACTTCTGATGATGCACCGCAGCGGATCCGAAATCCCAGACGTAGGGACTGTCATCGCCCGTCAACAGACAGAAGCGGCACATCTTATCCCGCTCCCACTCACCGATCTTGGTGGCCGAAACGTATCGGATATTGTTCACGTCAAACAGCAAAAGAGTTCCTGCGGGGGAATTTTTCATCGCCTCGCGCGTGCGGCTCAACCGATACCGGCGCAAGCGGTCATGATCCACACGCCGCTCAAAATCGACCGAGGTATGTCCCCATGCCGGTAGCTTGTTTTCCCAGCGCCAGTTTGGCTCAAGGTCTTGCGGGGTCAGAACATTTGGCGTCAAGGCACCCATTTCGAAAATCCTTTTGAGTAAGGGCCGGCCGATGCGCAGCGTCGCTCACATCAGACCGGCTTGTCGGCAATCCGGAGTGTCCCCGGCAAAGGTTGCAGAATGACCCACGCCGGATGCGGCGCGGGGCAAACGTCATTGCATGATGATGCCGCCATCGATCATGATCAGTTGGCCGGTCATGTAATCGCTCTCGTCCGAACACAGGAACGCAGCCGTTCCCTTCACGTCATCAGCCGTCGACAGCTTCTTCATCAGGATCATGTTCTCGCGCAAAGTCTCCAGCGACTGGCCCTCTTCTTCGAACATCCCGATATCGACCAGGTCTTTATCAAGCTGCTTCCAAAGCTCGGTGTTCACCACACCCGGGCCATAACCATTGACTGTGATCTTGTGCTCCCAAAGCGCCTTCGCGCCGCCAATGATCATTCCCAGCACAGCATATTTTGAACAGCTGTAGGGGATCACATCAAGAAACGCGGTCCGCGAGACAATCGAACCGACCGGAATGATCTTGTAGGGATGATTTTCCATCGGGCCCTGCGCAATCATCGCCCGCGCGGCCTCCTGCATGCCAAGCAAAACACCCTTGGCGTTGATGTTCATGATCATGTCCCAGTTGTCTTCGTCGATATCCATGAACATGCGCGGCTTGTTCACGCCTGCGTTCAAAAGCGCGACGTTGATCGATCCGAACGCATCTACGGTTGCGGCCACCGCAGCGGCATTGTCTGCGCGGTTGGTCACGTCCATCTTGACCGCTACGGCCTTCCCGACGCCTTCCGCGTTAATCTCCTCGGCAACGCTCTCGACCCCGTCAAGGTTGAGGTCCCCGATGCATACATTCGCGCCCTGAGCGGCGAAATATTTTGCGTTTGCGGCACCCATTCCTTGTGCCGCGCCGGTGATCATGATGTTCTTTCCGGCAAGCCGTTGTTGGTCCATGGTGCTTCCTCCCAGAGCGCAGTCAATTTTTGCTCCCCCCACGCTGACGCACCAGCAAAACGAACCACAGCGGCTTTTGGTCCGGTTTGGATGAAATTTGTCCAAAGTGGACGAAATCAAAGACCAAGCGAGTGCCATTATTTGAGACGGTGGTGCAGACGAACACACATCGTCTAAAACTTTTAGGGAGGAATCTATGTCGTATCTGGGAAAAACCCTGCGCAGCATATTGGCCGGAGCTTTGGCCATTACGGCCGTGGCGACCGCGTCGTTCGCGCAAGACAGACCATCAATCGTATCATTCAACGGCCCGGCAGGCGAAGCCTACATCGGGCGGTTCATCAAGGGCATCAAAGACACAGCCGAGCTAAAGGGCTTTGATATCCAGGTGTTCGAAAATCAGTTCAACCAGGCCGAGCAGGACCAGCAGGTTCAGCAGGTTCTGGCCGCAGGCGTCCTGCCGGACGTGTTCATCTGGTGGCCATCCGATGCCGTTGCGGGACTGGGTTCGCTGCGCGCTCTGTCCAGAACCGGTGTCCCGGTTCTCAAGATCAACCAGCTGCCAAACGATCAGGACCGGCAGTATATCTTCGGTTACGCGGGACCTGACGATCGTCTTCGCGCCCGTAATGCCGGTTACATGATGCGCGAAGCTGCGGCGGCGAAAAAAGCGGCTGGCGGCGAAGGCTTCAATGTTCTCGTGCTGTCCTACCCTCACAGCTATGGCGGATATGGCCTTTCCATCAACGCGTTTCAGGAAGCCATCGCAGGCTCTGATCTGACCATCATCGGCGACGTTGACGAAGGCTTTGGTCAGGCAAACGGCTATAGCGGTGCTGCAAAAGCGATTGCGTCGCTGCGCGATGAAGGCATTCACTTTGTCTACGGCATGGACGATGCGATCCTGACAGGCGGCATTCGCGCGCTTGAGGAAGCTGGCTACGTCATGGGCGAAGACGTCATCGCAGTCGGCACTGTCTGCAACGGCGACAAGCAGTTGATCGAAGAAGGCAAGCAGTTCGGCACCACGTTGCAGTCACCCCTGCACGAGGGCCAGCTGGCCATCAAGATGGTCGAGGAATACCTCGAGACAGGCGAGTTGGAGAACTACATCAACTTCACGCCAAACCCTGCGGTCACGGCGACCAACATGGAAACCGTTGCCCTGCGCGGCTTTGACGGCAAGCTTTATGGCATCGACGAGCTTTGCTCGGGCGCCTGGGGCGGCTAACTCCTGAAAATTGCAGAGGGCGTCCGGCAATCGGGCGCCCTTTTATGCTACTTATAAGAATATCCATAATGGATCAGGGAGGGGAGCATGGCGGATCAACCGCTGCTAAAGCTCACAAACATCAGCCGTCATTACGGTGCGATCCAGGCGCTGAAGGGCGCAAGTTTCGAAATCGGTCGCGGCGAGGTCATGGGATTGGTCGGCGAAAACGGCGCCGGAAAATCCACGATGGTCAAGATCATCGGCGGTTTCGACCCCGGCTTTCGCGGAGAATACTTCTACGACGGCGAAGCGCGGCACTTCAAAACGCCTACTGCGGCTGAACAGGTCGGCATCGCGATTGCCCAGCAGGAACTCAGCCTCATCCCGACCATGACCGTCGCCGAAAACATCTTTCTCGCAGGAGACGGCGTGCCGCTGTTCGCCTCGAAAAGCCGCCTCTCCGAGATGGCCAAACCCTTTCTGGAAGAAGTCGGGCTTGGCCACGTCAACCCCTTGCGCGCCACGAACCGACTGTCGGTCGGCGAACAACATCTGGTCGAAGTCGCCAGACTGATCGCCCACAACCCGCAGGTCCTCATTCTGGATGAACCCACCGCCGCGCTTGGCGAAACCGACTCCATCCGCATCCTCGATATGGTCAAACGCCTGAAAGATCGCGGAAAATCCATTATCTACGTCAGTCACCGCATGGATGAAATCTTCAAGATCTGCGACCGGATCACCGTGTTGCGCGATGGCGAAAGCCAACCCGCCCGCCCTGCTGCGGACATGGACGTCAACAGTCTGGTCGAACTCATGCTCGGCTTCGAGCTTGGCGATATGTATCCCGCGCGCAAACCCGTCGCCCGCGCCGAACCAGTCCTCAAGGTCCGCGATCTGTGGCCGGACGGCATCGTCGAGCCGATCAGCTTTGACGTCTACCCCGGTGAAATCCTCGGTCTTGCCGGGCAACTCGGCTCCGGCACATCTGAAATTCTGGGCGCCATGGCCGGCTCGACCAAAACACGCGGAGGCATGCTGCATTACAAAGGCGAGACCTTCCTGCCCACCCGCCCCAAGGACGCAATCAGCCGCGGAATCGCCTATTGCTCGGAAGACCGCAAACACGACGGATTGTTCCTCGGGCGTCCGATCATGGAAAACATGTCATCGCCGTCCCTTGAAACGATTGCGACCAAAGGCATCCTCAGCGGCCCGCGAGAACTCCAGACAACAACCGAAAACGCTGTGAAGTTCACCATCGACCCCAAACGCCTGCCGCAAGAAGCAGGCGTCCTGTCCGGTGGCAATCAGCAAAAAGTCGCGCTTGGAAAATGGCTGTCGATCTCGCCCGACGTGATCCTCGTCAACGAGCCGACCCGCGGCGTGGACGTCGGCGCGCGGGCCGAAATCTATCAAATCCTGCGTGATCTCGCTGACAACGGTGCCGCGATTGTCGTGGCCTCAACCGATATCCAGGAAATCACCAACCTGCCCGACCGCATCGTTAGCTTTTACCGCGGCGTGCAGATCGGAGAACTCCAACTGGATGACATGACCTCGGCCAACATCCTCGAACAGATCACCGACCCCTTCCATGAAGCGGGCATTGCAGTTTCGGAGAAAGCCTCATGACCGATGTATCCGCATCCACAGGCAACACGCCGAACCTCGTGCAACGTATCCGGCGGGACTACTCCCCGCTGGTCATCGGGATGGTCGGGCTGTTCCTGCTGGTCTTTGTTGCCGGCGCAGCCTTCACGGACGACTTCCTGACATGGTTCAACGTCAAGACTATCATCCGCGACGCCGCCCTCGTCGGCATCATGGCCATCGGCCTGACATTCGTGACCCTCAGCGGGAACTTCTTCCTTCTGTCGATGAAGGAAATCGCCGCCCTTTCAATCATTTGCTTCGCCACTCTGATGAGCGCGGACTGGAACCAATGGGGTCCGGTCGACGCCGATCCGACAACATGGTCCTTGTTCATGACCTTCCTTGTCGCCTTCGTCGCGACCATGATCATCGCCACCATCGCCGGGGCCCTGCAAGGCGCTCTCATCGGCCTTGGCGGAAACCCCATCGTTGTCACACTCGGCGCGGCGGGCCTGTTCTTCGGCATCGGGTCGTGGTGGTCAGACAACCTTGTGATCAGCTATCGCCGCCCCCACGGCGCCGAATGGCTCGGGACCGGCTCGTTCATTGGCGACATCCCGAACATCACCGTGGCTTTCGTGATCATCGCGGTCGTGGCCGAACTGGTACTCAGATACACGACCTTCGGACGTCAGGTTTATCTGGTTGGTGCCAATCGCGCCGCAGGTCGCGCCACGGGGCACGAGAACTTCGGCATGGCGATCAAATGCTGCATCATCGCCAGCGTCTGCGCCGCCTTCGTTGCGGTGGCCTTTTCGGGTCAGGTCTCGTCGGCGCACGTCAACTACTTCTCCTCCGAATTCGGCTCGTCCGGTGACATGACGATCATGGTTATCGCCATTGTCATGGTCGGCGGCAATTCCATCATGGGAGGTTACGGCTCGACCCTGCGCACATCACTTGGCGCGATCTTCATCTCTAGTATCGACAACATGATGGTCCTGAACGGCTTCAACTCGGGCGCGCGCGTCCTCGCGGTTGGCCTGATGATCGTGTTTTCCATCATCGTCTTTGCGCTTGTCCGCCGCGGCAGCCGTGCTGTGGAATAGGAGCCTATCATGGAACGACTAAAAAACTGGGTGACAGAAAACCCCGACCTCAGCTTTGCGATCCTGCTCTCGGTCAGCGTCTACACGTTTTTCGCCATCACCGAGCCGCTCTTTTTCACGCATCGCACGGGCTTTGCGATCATGGAACGCTTTGCGGTTCTGGGACTGGTCGGTCTGGCGCTGACGCTGTGCATCATTGCAGGCGAAATCGACCTCTCCATCGGATCGAACGCGGCCCTCGCCGCCGTCGTCACCGTGCGCTTCACCGATGACTGGGGCGCGATCAATTCCCTGTTGTTCGCGCTCGCGATCTCGACCTCAATCGGGGCAATTCAGGGCTACTTCATCGCCTACCTACGCATCCGAGCCATCGTCCTGACGGTTGGCACCCTGATGCTCTTGCGCGGTGTGGCGCTGTTTGCCGCCGAAGAAAAAACCGTGATGCTGACAGACTTCCGCATTCCCGATTTCATCTCGACCAAGATGCTTGGCTACTTCTCGCCCGCCTCGCTGCTGGTCATCATCATGTTCGTGGTGGTTGGCCTGTTCATGGCCTTCACACGCTACGGCCGCGAGATTTACGCAATTGGCGGCGCGCGCAAAGAAGCCCTCGCTTCAGGCATTTCCCTGCAACGCCCGATGATCATCGTTTTCGCAATTTCCGGGTTCTGTGCCGGGCTTGGCGGCGTCATCATCGGACTTCGCTCCGGCACCGCACAGGCCCTTGGTCTGCAATACCTTTTGCTGGCCGGGACCGTGGCCGCCTTCATCGGCGGGGTCTCGATTCTTGGCGGCAAAGGCGGCGTCGTTGGCGCTGCCATCGGCACCCTGACCGTCAACTTCCTCAATACCGGACTGGTGTTCAACGTGACGCCCTCCTTCATGGTTCAGCTCTATCTTGGCATCCTGCTTTTGGTCGTCATCATGTTCCAGACCGGCAGCCGCGTCTTCGAGGAACGACAAAGGCGCGGCCAGTTGCTTGACGATGTCGACCGACGACGAAGTATCTTGTCCGACAAGATCGCGGGTTTACGAAGGCCATCGGGATAGTCGGACAAAACTGGTAAGCCGCTCGTTTCAGGCGTAGTCTCTCCCCGCACCAACCCGGGAGAGACCACCCTTTTCGATCACCTTGCCACAGAAGATGAAAGACCGCATGAACCTGCAAAAGGGACGCAACCGAGCACGACCGAAAGATCCCTTCGAAAGCGGGCCAACGCCGCTGCCCAAAAGCATTTCCGGCGAGGAATTTTCGCGTTTCCTGGATTTCATCGAAGCCCTCGGCAACGAGGCCGATCAGGTGCTCAGCCTCCGATCCGGTTATGACGAAACCCGGTTGATCACCACGCTCTTGCGCAATCACCTCAAAGGCAAGATGACCACCACCAGCTTTCTGGCCAACGCCAGCGGCCTTGGGTATGGCACCGCAATCCGGGCGATCAACTCCATCGAAGAACGCGGCCTTCTCATCAGACGCCCACGGACCCAAACCGGAAAAAGCTTCTCGCTCCACCCGACAGAAAAACTGATCGGTGAATGGCAGGAATATGCGCGCCGCGTGCGCGGGGCCATTGGCTCGACCCTTGGACTTGAAGGCGCAGGACAAGGCGGCATCAGCGACTATTTCTTCGGCTCGTCTTACGGCGAAAGCGGCACGATCCCGCCGCCGACCCCGCTGCAATCAAAGCTCAGCCTGCAAAACAACCTGCGCGTTCTGGTTCACGCCGATCCGACATTCCTTGCCATGAACGTGCTGAAACGCCAGTTCGAAGCGCTGTTTGGCACCGGCATCGACAGCCGCGCCTTGTCCATTGACCGGCTGCGCCAGGAAATTCTGTCCAACGCCAGCCGCAAGTCGTCACGCTATGACATTATCGCCTGTGACCTGCCCTGGTTCGGCGAACTGGCCGAAAAGAAAATCCTGATGCCCATCGACGACCTCTTGTCCGACGGCAAGGTCGATCTCGGGGACTTCCACAGTGTCGCGCTGGCATCGGCCCGCCACCGGGGCGCGCAATACGGCCTGCCGGTCCAGACGACACCCGAATTGCTCTGCGTCCGCCGTGACCTCTGCGACGCCGCCGGAATTGGCGTGCCCTTTACGATCTCGGATACGCTCGAAACTGCGCGCAAACTGCACAGCCGTGCGCAGGGCCGCTCGGGTATCGCTTGGAACGCCGCGCGCGGCACACCGCTTGGTCACACCTTCATGTTCGTCATGGGGGCGATGGGCCGCCCCTTCCTCAACCTCGAAAAAACCGACACCGGCTTTGATGCCGAATGGTCCGAAGGCGAAAATCTGCGCCCGGCGTTTTTGTCCGACGAAGCCGTCGCAACAGCCGAATACCTGCGCGAACTGCTCGACTACTCCCCCGTCTCGATCCTGTCGATGTCGTGGTACGAACGCGCCCGCGCCTACGCAGATGGCGAAGTCGCCATGGCCTACTGCGCGACACTTCTGGCCCCCCTGTTTGAACTGAACGACGCATCACCCGCCTACGGCGTGACCGACTTCCTGCCCCACCCCTATGGTCCGGGCGGCAAGCCTCTGGCCCCCGTCGGAGGCTACGCGCTGGCGATCCCGTCCAACATTGCCCCCGAACGCGTCGGCGCGGTCTGGGACGCCATGCGGTCCCTGACCTCGCCCGAAAGCATCAAGCTCTACATCGAAAACGGCAGCCTCGTATCACCGCGCTTCAGCGTCAGCATGGACCCGAACGTGCGCCGCATTTCACCCGTGATCTCGATCGTGGACGGCATGGCGCGCTCGGGCATCCTGCAATACTGGCCCCGCCCCCCGGTCCCCGAAATCACCGATCTGATCGAGATCATCGGCACCGAACTTCACGATATGCTGCAAGGCGCAAAAAGCGTCGAAGTGGCCCTGACCAACGCCCAGCGCCGCGCCGATGCGCTCATGCAATCGCGCGGACACTACTGACAAAAGTCGCAATACCGACACCCGGACTTCCGTGCGCACCCGCCGCCACCAAAACCCACCACCGGAAATCGTTTGCGGATTTGCCGCGAAATGCGAAACTGTCACGTAAACAGATCACCCCGGAGATCCGATGAAGTATCTGATTGCACTGGCAAGTCTCGTCCTTCTCGCAGCCGCCCTGTTGATCGTTTGGCGCCTGACGGATCATCGCGCCGACGCCCGCGAAATGGACCGCCTGCGCGCCCTCCAACCCCTCAAACCGGAACGGTTCTCAAAGGCCCTGATTTCAGACCTGCCCGAACCGGCACAACGCTACTTCCGTTTTGCAATCGCCGAAGGCACACCCCTTCTGAGCGTCGCCCAAATAGAGATGACCGGAAAGTTCAGCCTCGGCAGTCAAGACGCCCCGAATTACATGGATATGCAGGCAACCCAGGTGCTGGCCGCGCCTGACGGGTTTGTCTGGAAGATGTCCTGCGGGTCCGGACTGATGCGAATGTCCGGCTCTGACTCGGCCCGCTGGACACGGTTCTGGATGGCGGGCCTCGCCCCCGTGGCGCGCTTTGGCGGCGACAATGATCATGCCCGCTCCGCCTTCGGCCGCTATGTCGCCGAGGCCGCCTTCTGGACCCCTGCCGCCATTCTGCCCAGCCGCCACGTCACATGGGAAGCCGTCGACGCAAACACCGCACGCTATACAATGAACCACGACGGCATGGGCCAGGCAGTCGACATCACCGTAGACGCCGAAGGCCGACCCGTCGAAGTTGTCTTTCAACGCTGGAGCAACGCAAACCCCGAAGGCATCCACCGCCTGCAACCCTTCGGAGGCTTCCTGTCTGACTTCCGGCAAATCAACGGATTCCAAGTCCCCTTCCACGTCGAAGCCGGAAACCATTTCGGCACAGACGACTACTTTCCGTTCTTCATCGCCAATGTGTCCGAGGTCAGGTTTCCAACCCCGACTAACCCCTAAAACGCCGGAACAACCGTGGTCTCGGCCTTGTCCCGGTGCAGCATGACATCGCGATGGATCCAGACCAGCATCACAGCAAGCGCAAGGTTGAGATAGTTTTCCCACGGCTGCGCCTCGGGCCAGAAAGCGATATTCAACTGCCAGTGGATCAGGACAGCAAACAGCAGATTTCCGCGCGTCTTGTTGAAGACAACGGCCATGACCACACCCACGGACGTCACGCCGATCAAAAAAGGCGTCAAAGACCATGCCGTATGGGGCGCTCCGTCAAGGTAAAAGGCCGGGATATGCCAGAATGCCCAGACAAACCCCACAATCACACCCGCCCAGACCGGCGCCATCGTCCGCTGCATCAACGGCAAGGCCACACCGCGCCAGCCGAACTCCTCGGCCGGGCCAAGAAACAGCATGAACCCGGTGATCATCACGACCTGCCCCAAAGGATCGAGAACAATCAACTCGCTCACCGGTGTCCCGTTCAGCAATGCCCCCAGCATCTTCAAAAGCGGCAGCGCCAAAAGCACAAACGCCCACCAGACCAACGGCACCCGCACATCAAACAAACGCCCGAAAAACCGACGCAGCCCCGAAAACCCCGTCGCCGCCCAGACCAGCCCGATCCCGACCAATCCCGGTGACCAGGTGGCAATCATATACGCCGGATGGGTAACACTCAGCTCTCCGAAAAAACGGGTCATCGCTTCCGGATATTGCAGCATTGCAAACAGCAACCCCCACGAAAGCGCGAAGGTTGCCACAAAGAAAGGCAGAATGTATCGCACCGAAAGATCTCGGGACGGCGCGGTATGGACAGTCGACGGGTCAGACACCTGAAATACCCTTTCCTCTGACGATCTAAACAAGCCCCCTCTCTCCAAAGGCGGCCCTTCGCATCAAATCCCTGGACACCACCCTAAGCCGCATTGATCCCACGCTATTGAGCAATCTCAAACAGGCGCGCCCCAAGCCTCGTCGGGTCTGGTCCGCCATTCGCGTGTTCAATCGCCTCGACCTGTTTGACATTGATCAAGGCCCGCACCCGATCTGCATGCCAACAACCGACACAGACAGCGTCGCGCTTAGCAACGCCAGAACACCAAGGCTGATCACGTTCCCAGAACCCGCCTTCCGGCCTGACCGAAAGGCACCGGTTCTCTGCCCGGCACATTGAACCACAAGGTCCCTGAATGATGAAAAAACTGTGTTTGAAAGCTCTGACACTGACGACCGCCATTCTGGCGGGCGCGCTCGCCAGCCATGCCGAAACCCTGCTCACCGATGTAACACTCGTCCATATCGAAGACGGTAGCCTCTCACCCGACCAGTCAATCCTGATCCGTGACGGCTTCATCGCCGAAATAGCCCCCGACCTGACCGCGTCAGAAACCGCAGACACCATAAATGGCGACGGCGGCTTTGTGATCCCCGGGCTTTGGGACAGCCATGTGCATATCTTCTCCACAGCTGATGAACCCGACACTGCTCTCCCGCTCTATCTTCTGAACGGCGTCACCGGCATCCGCGACATGGGCGCGCTCTGGCCGATCGCAGAACAAAAGGCCCTCCAGGCCCGGATCGCCGCAGGAGAAGTGCTCGGACCGCGCCTCATCCTTGCAGGGGCCTGGGTCGATGCCAGCCCGGGCTCGTGGCCGGGCATGTTCCTTGCAGACACCCCGGCGCAGGCAAAGTCGGTGGTCGGCCAGATCGCACAGGAAGAATGGGCCGCCGTCAAATCCTATTCGATGCTGGACGAGGCCACCTATCTCGCGCTGGCAGACGCCGCGACGGCACAGGGCCTGCCATTGGTCGGCCACATTCCCGAACGCGTCGCCCTCGCCACGGCGATCTCAGCCGGACAAGCCGGAATGGAACACTTCGGACGCATTCCCATGGCCTGCTCTCGGAAAGAAGAGCAAATGCTCAACGATCTGCGTCAGGCGATGAACAGTGGCGCAGACCTGACCCGCATCTTTGAGATCATGGCCGCGCGCAATGGAATTATTCTGCGCACGTGGGACGAAAATCTCTGCACCGGGGTTCTGGACACCATGGCCGCAGCCAATCTGCACGTCAGCCCAACACTCGTTGTCGCTGACTTTTACACCGGCAACTGGCCCTCCGCCGACGCCCCGCGCATGCAAATGATCCCCGCCGCCTTGCGCGAAGCCTGGGGCAAGCCTGACTTTCGTCTCGCCGCGATGACGGACGAAGTGCGCGCGCTGGCACAAGACAGCATTGCGCTCGACCGCAAGACCTTCGCGATGGCCCATGCGGCAGGGGTTCCGATCCTCGCCTCGACCGATGCGTCTTTCGCCAACCCCTACCCGTTCCACGGCTTTTCGCTGCTGGATGAACTCGACATCTACGTCGAAGCCGGCCTGTCCCCGCGCGAAGCCCTGTTTACAGCAACACTTGCCCCGGCGCGTTTTTTTGACCTGCCGGATCTCGACGGCACCATCGCCCCCGGACGCCACGCGGATCTCGTGGTGCTGGATACCAACCCACTGGTCTCGCTCGCCACGCTGCGCCGCCCTCAGGCGGTCATTGCCGCAGGCCGCGTGCTTGATCGCGCGGCCCTTGATGCGCTCGAGGAAAACCTACTGAACGCCGGAAAATAACCCACCCGGCAGACACCTGTCACCGTCACCCGCCATGGGCAATTCGTCGCACAGTATACCACGGTATGCTGAAAATGGTCGACGCGACGCGAAAATCCCATTATGCACCCCACAATCACATCTTGCGGGGGAGCAACCCATGACCGATCAGAACGGTTCCGACATCATCTACACCAAAGTCGACGAAGCGCCAGAGCTGGCCTCTGCATCGCTTTTGCCCATCATTCGCGCCTTTGCGGGGGCCGCTGACGTCAGCTTTGGAACGAAAGACATCTCGCTCGCCGGTCGCATCATCGCCGCCTTCCCCGAAGGCCTGACAGACGCGCAAAAGCAATCCGACGATCTGGCCGAACTGGGCGTTCTGGTGAAATCACCCGATGCCAACGTCATCAAACTGCCGAACATCTCGGCCTCGGTCCCGCAACTCGTCGCCGCCGTGAAAGAGCTTCAGTCGCAAGGCTACGACCTGCCCGACTACCCCGAAGACCCGCAGACGGACGACGAAAAAGCCATCCGCGCGCGCTTTGACGCGATCAAAGGCTCTGCCGTGAACCCCGTCTTGCGCGAAGGCAACTCCGACCGCCGCGCGGCTGTCGCCGTCAAGAACTACGCCAAAGCCAACCCGCACCGGATGGGTGCATGGTCAAAAGACAGCAAGACCAAAGTCTCGTCCATGAATGGCAACGACTTCTTTTCAAACGAGAAATCATCGACCATCAGTGAAGCCCAAGCCGGTGGCGCGACCATCACCTTCACTGACACATCTGGTGCAAAGACGGTCCTGAAAGAGGGCTTCCAACTGCCCAAAGGCACTGTTGTGGACACGACCTTCATGTCCGTCAAAGCCCTCGGCACATTCCTCGCCGAACAGATCGAAGACACCAAAGCCGACGGCACACTCTTTTCGCTGCACCTCAAGGCAACGATGATGAAGGTCTCGGACCCGATCATCTTCGGTCACGCCGTGCGCGCCTTCCTCGCCCCCGTCTTTGAAAAGCACGGGCCCGCCCTCGACGCGGCTGGCGTAAACCCGAACTCCGGCCTTGGCGCGGTCCTCGATCGCATCGCAGAAATGGACAACGCAGCCGAAATCGAAACCGATATCGCCGCTGTCATGGCCACGCGTCCGCCCATGTATATGGTGAATTCCGACAAGGGCATCACCAACCTGCACGTGCCTTCCGACGTCATCATCGACGCCTCACTTCCGGCTGTGATCCGCGCAGGTGGCAAGGGCTGGGGCCCGGATGGCAACGAAGGTGACACGAACTGCGTCGTGCCCGACAACTCCTACGCGCCCGTCTATGAAGAAACCGTCAACTACTTCAAAGAGACCGGCGCGCTTGACCCATCCACCTCCGGCACAGTGCAAAACATTGGTTTGATGGCACAAAAGGCCGAAGAATACGGCTCGCACCCGACCACGTTTGAAGTGCCCGCCGATGGCACAGTCACCCTCACGGCCGCAAACGGCGACGTTATTCACACCCACAACGTTGAAGCCGGCGACATCTGGCGCGCGGCCTCCACCAAAGAAGCCCCGATCCGCGACTGGGTGAACCTCGCCATCTCGCGCCAGAAGGCCGAAGGCTGTCAGGCTGTGTTCTGGCTCGACGCCAACCGCGCCCACGACGCCGAACTGATCGCCTACGTCACGCCAATGCTTGAAGCCGCTGGCGTCGCCGACAAATTCCAGATCCTCGCCCCCCGCGAAGCCACGCGTCTGGCACTTGAGACGATCCGCAAAGGCGAAAACTCTATCGCCATCACCGGCAACGTGCTGCGCGACTACCTCACCGACCTTTTCCCGATCCTCGAACTTGGCACCTCCGCCAAGATGCTGTCGATCGTGAAACTGATGAACGGCGGTGGTCTGTTTGAAACCGGCGCTGGCGGCTCGGCCCCCAAACACGTCCAACAGCTGGTCGAAGAAAACCACCTCCGCTGGGACTCGCTCGGTGAGTTCTGCGCCCTTGGCGAAAGCCTGAAATTCCTTGGCGAAACCAAGAACAACGCCCGCGCGCGCATTATTGGCGAAGCCGTCGACGCCGCGACCCAAGGCATCCTCGATCACAACAAATCGCCGGGCCGCAAAGTCGGTCAGCCCGACAACCGCGACAGCCACTTCTACTTCGCACTCTACTGGGCCGAAGCACTGGCCGCTCAGTCCGAAGACGCGGACCTCGCCGCCCACTTCGCACCGATTGCCAAAGCACTGGCGGAAAACGAAGACAAGATCACCGCAGAATTGGCCGCCGTTCAGGGCGCTCCTGCCGATCTTGGCGGGTATTTCCACACGGATCCGGCCAAAACCGCAGCCGTCATGCAACCGTCGCCAACGCTGAACGCCATCATCGGCTAGGTCAAAAACCACACGACAACACCAAGGGCCATCCCGACCGGGGTGGCCCTTTTCGTGTCTGCACCCCATCCGATCCCCTTGTTAAGGCGACAAATTCGGTGTCTTACTCTGCCCAGCATCAGGCATGAAGGACACCGACCCATGAGCCACGAAACCCGCCGCGTCCTGGTCACCGGCAGCGCAGGCTTCATCGGATATCACCTCTGCAAAGAGCTTCTCGCCGCCGGGTTCGAGGTCATCGGTTTTGACGGCATGACCGATTATTACGACGTCAATCTCAAACGCCGACGCCACCAGAACCTGCTGCAAAACCCCGCGTTTCGCACCACCGAAGCCCGCCTCGAAGACGTCGACGCCCTTGGCAAGGCCTTCAGCGATGCCCGCCCCGACATTGTCATCCACCTCGCCGCCCAAGCCGGTGTCCGCTACAGCCTGGAAAACCCCCGCTCTTACGTCGAAACCAACATCCTCGGCACATTCAACCTGCTGGAATGCGCCAAAGAAGCCGCGCCCCAGCACCTCCTCATGGCCTCAACGTCATCCGTTTACGGTGCCAACACCGACATGCCCTTCATCGAAAGCCACGCCACCGACACGCCTCTGACACTCTACGCCGCCACGAAAAAATCCAATGAAAACATGGCCCACGCCTATGCCCACCTTTGGGGCATCCCGATCACCATGTTCCGGCCC
>JABDQU010000153.1 GCA_013042105.1 Boseongicola sp. | reverse complement strand
ATGCAGACCTATGCGGGGGCGGCGTTGGCGGCGGAAGTGATTGTTCCGGCGATTGAGATGTTTAACAAGATCGCCGGTGATCGGATGCAGATTGAGTTGTTCTTTGCCGACCAACTGGTGCCAACGGGCGAATTGTTCCAAGCGATGCAGCGCGGCACAATCGATGCGGTGCAGTCGGACGATGACAGTATGGCGTCGCCAACTGAAGTTACCGTTTTCGGTGGTTATTTCCCGTTTGGCTCTCGCTATTCGCTCGATGTGCCAGTGTTGTTTAACCAGTATGGACTGAACGAGATTTGGGACGAGGAGTATTCGGCTGTAGGTGTTAAGCACATCAGCGCCGGGGCTTGGGATCCGTGCCATTTCGCCACGAAAGACCCGATCCGCAGCCTGGCGGATTTGCAAGGCAAGCGCGTCTTTACCTTCCCGACGGCGGGTCGGTTTCTGACACAGTTCGGGGTCGTACCTGTGAACCTTCCGTGGGAGGACATTGAGGTTGCAATGCAAACCGGCGAGCTTGACGGCATCGCGTGGTCGGGGATCACCGAGGACTATACGGTCGGGTGGGCAGATGTGACCAACTACTTCCTGACCAACAATATTTCAGGCGCTTGGGCTGGATCGTTCTTTGCCAATATGGAGCGCTGGAACGAGCTGCCCGAAGATTTGCAGACGCTGTTCAGGGTTTGCTGTGATCAGTCGCACTACTATCGTCAGTGGTGGTATTGGGGCGGTGAAGCGAACCTGCGTGTCAATGGCTCGAAACTTGAGCTGACCACGATTCCAGATGAGGAATGGGCGACGGTGGAAGCTGCAGCGCAGGTCTTCTGGGAAGAGATTGCCGCAGAGAGCGAAACCAAGCGTCGGGTCGTTGATATCTTCAAGAAATACAACGAAGATATGGTCAAAGCTGGCCGTCCTTACCGGTATGGCTAAAAGCTAACAAGGGGCGGCTTTCGGGCCGCCTCTTACCTATTTGTTGAAGGGAACTCGGCATGCCCGGTTTGATTGAATTTGAAGACCTGAAATCACGCGTTTCGAACGGCGCGATCGACACTGTATTGGTTTGCCTCGTAGATATGCAAGGCCGCCTAATGGGCAAGCGCTTTCATGCGGTGAACTTTGTTGAGACCTCCTTTAACGAGACGCATTGCTGCAATTATTTGCTGGCGACAGACTTGGAAATGGCCACGCCGGATGGTTATGCCTCGACCAGTTGGCAGTCGGGATATGGCGATTATGTCATGAAGCCCGATCTGGGCACGATCCGCGAGGTGCCTTGGCTTGAAGGCACAGCGATGGTGCTGTGCGATATTCTGGATCATCACACCCATGCACCTGTACCGCATTCGCCGCGTGAGGTGTTGAAACGTCAGGTGGCTCGGCTTTCAGAGCTTGGTTTTGATGCGATGATGGCAACGGAATTGGAGTTCTTTTTGTTTGCGCAAAGCTTCGATGAGATCCGCAAGGGAGATTTTCGCGATCTTGAGCCAATCTCCGGGTACAATGAAGATTACCACATCTTGCAAACCACCAAGGAAGAAGGGGTGATGCGCCGCGTGCGCAACGCGCTTTTTGCAGCCGGTTTGCCGATTGAGAACACCAAGGGCGAAGCAGAATCCGGGCAAGAAGAGTTGAACATCCGCTATGCAAGCGCGCTCGATTGCGCTGATCATCACACGATTGCCAAGCACGCCATCAAAGAGATCGCCTGGCAAGAGGGACACGCGGTGACGTTTTTGCCCAAGTGGCATCATGATCGCGTTGGATCGTCGTCGCATGTGCATCAATCGCTTTGGAAAGATGGACAGCCTGCGTTTTACGATGCCAGTGATGATCTGGGTATGTCAGAGCTGATGCGTCATTATATGGCGGGTTTGATCGCCTATTCGCCTGATTACACTTGCTTTTTGGCGCCCTACGTCAACAGTTACAAACGCTTCTCGAAGGGAACTTTTGCACCCACCAAGACCGTTTGGTCGGTCGATAACCGGACTGCAGGATTTCGGTTGTGCGGAGACGGCACCAAAGGGGTGCGGGTTGAGTGCCGGATCGGTGGGTCTGATCTCAACCCCTATTTGGCGCAAGCCGCAATGCTGGCGGCGGGGATGAAGGGCATTGAGGATCGCATGGAATTGCCGCCTCCGACGCGTGGCGACATATATGAAGATGCCAAGGCGGCGGACATTCCTCAGACCTTGCGCGACGCGACGCGGACGCTGCGCGGCTCTGACTTTTTGCGTGGGGCTTTGGGGGATGACGTTGTGGATCACTATGTGCGCTGCGCAGAATGGGAGCAGGAAGAGTTTGACCGCGTGGTGACTGACTGGGAAATCGCGCGCGGCTTTGAGAGGGCCTGAACCATGACAGTTACCTGCACATCGCCGATTGACGGGTCTGTTTATGCAACGCGCCCCACATTGTCATTTGATGAGGCCAAGGCGGCTGTAGCCGAGGCGCGGAAGGCGCAAGCGGCTTGGGTCGCGCGCCCCTTAGACGAGCGCATCGCGCTGGTCATGGCCGGTGTGGCCGCCGTTGGTGCGATGAACGACGAGATCGTGCCGGAGTTGGCATGGCAGATGGGGCGTCCTGTGCGCTATGGCGGCGAGTTTGGCGGGTTCAATGAGCGTGCGAGTTACATGGCGGAGATTGCGCGTGATGCGCTGGCTGATATCGAGATTGAAGATAGCGCCGCGTTTCGCCGGGTCATCAAGCGGGTTCCGCATGGTGTCGTGTTGGTCGTGGCTCCTTGGAATTATCCTTACATGACGGCCATCAATACGGTCGCACCTGCGCTGATTGCGGGCAATGCGGTTGTGTTGAAGCATGCGTCTCAGACACCTTTGGTGGGCGAGCGGATGGTGGCGGCCTTTGTGGGGGCTGGGGTTCCAAGCGCTGTTTTTCAGAACGTCTTTCTTGATCATCAAACGACGTCGGGTCTGATTGCGGCGCGCGCGTTTGGATTTGTGAACTTCACTGGCTCGGTTAGCGGCGGGCGCGCGATTGAGCAGGCAGCGGCTGGGACTTTTACGGGCATCGGGCTGGAGCTTGGTGGTAAAGATCCGGGCTATGTGATGGAGGATGCAAACCTTGATGCGGCGGTCGAAACGCTGATTGATGGGGCGATGTTCAATTCTGGCCAGTGCTGCTGCGGGATCGAACGGATATACGTCGTGGAAGCGCTGTTTGATGCTTTTGTCGAAAAGGCTGTGGCGATTGTCGAAGGGTATAGGCTCGGCAATCCGTTGGAGCCTGAGACCACGCTTGGGCCAATGGCGCATGTGAGGTTCGCCGATGCGGTGCGCGCGCAAACGGCTGATGCGATTGCTGCGGGGGCCAAGGCACATATTGATCCGGCACTCTTTCCAAACGATGGTGGGGCTTACTTGATGCCGCAAATCCTGACGAGCGTGAGCCATGAGATGTCAGTGATGCGCGAAGAGAGCTTTGGTCCGGTGGTCGGCATCATGCCCGTGCGTGACGACGCTCACGCGATTGAATTGATGAATGACAGCGATTTCGGTTTGACAGCGTCACTTTGGACGCAAGATGCCGCGCGGGCTGAGGCTATTGCAGATCAGATCGAGACGGGGACGGTATTCATGAACCGTGCCGACTATCTGGACCCAGGGCTGTGCTGGACCGGCTGTAAAGACACCGGGCGCGGTGGAGGGTTGTCGGTCATCGGCTATCACAACCTCACGCGTCCGAAATCCTATCACTTGAAGAAGGCTTAAGCCCATGAGCATCAAGGCAAATTGGTCGTATCCCACCGCCATTCGATTTGGCGCGGGACGTATTTCGGAGATCGCAGACGCATGTGCTGCGACGGGCATGAAGAAGCCTTTATTGGTGACGGACCGTGGTTTGGCGAATATGGAGATCACCACGAAAACGCTTGATCTGTTGGAGGCGGGCGGTCTTGGGCGTGCGATTTTCTCTGACGTTGATCCGAACCCGAATGAGAAGAATGCCGCTGCGGGTGTGCGTGCTTTTGTTGATGGTGGCCATGATGGCGTTGTGGCTTTTGGCGGTGGATCGGGTCTCGATCTCGGTAAGCTGGTGGCTTTCATGGCGGGGCAAACGCGGCCCTTGTGGGATTTTGAGGACATTGGCGATTGGTGGACGCGTGCAAACCCTGACACCATTGCGCCGATTGTGGCCGTGCCGACAACGGCGGGGACGGGGTCCGAAGTGGGGCGAGCTTCGGTCATCACCAATTCTGAGACGAAGGAAAAGAAGATCATTTTCCATCCGAAATTCCTGCCGAGTGTCGTCATTTGCGATCCGGAACTGACGGTTGGTATGCCGAAAATGATCACCGCAGGCACTGGCTTGGACGCCTTTGCCCATTGCGTCGAGGCGTTCAGCTCGCCGCATTATCATCCCATGTCGCAAGGCATCGCCTTGGAAGGCATGCGGCTTGTGAAAGAATATTTGCCGCGCGCCTATGCGGACGGGAGCGACTTGGAAGCGCGGGCACATATGATGTCGGCGGCGGCTATGGGAGCAACGGCTTTTCAAAAAGGGCTGGGTGCGATCCACGCGTTGTCGCATCCCATCGGGGCGATCTATCATACACACCACGGCACAACGAATGCAATCTGTATGCCGGCGGTTTTGCAGTTCAATAAGCCCGCCACTGAGGGCGTGATCGGAGAGGCGGCAGCCTATCTTGGGGTGTCGGGCGGCTTTGACGGGTTCTGCGCTTTTGTGGACGATTTGAATGCCTCGCTTCAGATCCCGAAGACACTCGCTGGCCTGGGGATTGAAAACCCTGATATTGAGCGGATTGTCTCTGGCGCGCTGAAGGACCCAAGCACGGGTGGCAATCCGGTTGAGATGACGGCTGAAAACACGCGAGAGCTCTTGTTGAAAATCGTTTAGTTTTTAATCCTTGAGGGATGAGCGTCAGTCGCGAAAGCGGACGCCGGTGGTCTGCGCACGCAGGCGCGGGTCGTGCGATGTCACCTCAACGAGGCGCCCTTCCAGAATTGCAAAACAGTGCTCGAGCGTTTCTGCCTCAAGCCGATGCATTGCCTCGGCCGTGTAAAATGTCAGGTGCGGGCTGAGAACGACATTCTCGCGTCCGAAGAGCGGGCTGAGGGGATGGTCGTTCAGGGCCAGGGGTTCGGCACTGAAAACGTCTAGCCCTGCGCCGGCTATCTCGCCCCGATCCAGTGCCCGAATCAAGGCTTGCTCATCGACAATCGCGCCGCGTGAGACGTTGATCAAAAAGGCGCTTTGCTTCATTTTCTTGAAGGCGCTGGCGTCAATCAGGTGGCGGGTTTCGTCGTTCAGGACAGAGTGGATCGACACAAAGTCGCTCTGGGCCAGCAGGTCTTCGAGAGTCTTGCAGCGCGTGACACCGGCCGCATCAAAGATGCTTTGATCCGTATGCGGGCTATAGGCGACGACATTGGCACGAAACCCGGCACCTGCCATCCGCGCCATGGAGCGTCCGATCCGACCGAGGCCAACGATGCCGACCGTGCTCTCGGCAAGATCGCGGGCAAGCCAGCGTTCTTCGGGCCAGGCCCAGCCTTTCGTCTGCATTTGTGTTTGCAAAGCGGGCAGGCGTTTGGCGAGGGCAAGCATCATGGAAAACGCGCCTTCGGCCACCGTCTCTTCAGCGTATTCCGGAATGTTAACCACCGGGATGCCGCGCACCATGGCTGCGGGGATATCAATTGCGTCAATCCCAACGCCGTACTTCACAATACCCTTCAGGTTTTTCGCGGCCGCAATAACGGTCGCGGAGATCGGCTGATAACACATCAACAAAAGGTCAGCTTCTGCGACAGCGCGGCAGAATTCGCTTTCGCTGATTCCGTCCGGCAAGAGTGTCAGGTCATGACCTGCCTTTCGCAGTTCAGAATCCAGATGCGGTGTTTGCAGTTCAGCGTCTGTGCGAACGATCCTCACGTCGCGTAATCGCGGATCGCAGCTTCGACGATGCCAAGAGCGCGGTCGAGGTCTTCCTGCGCGATTGTTAAGGGGGGTGAGAGCGTCAGCACGGAACCGGCGCTGATCTTGAAGCTCAAGCCTTGCTCCAGACAGGCATAATAAATCTTTTCAGCCGTTCGATTGTCGGGGTCGCGCGTGCCGCGATCTTTAACGATCTCAACCCCGAACATCAGGCCGCGTCCGCGGATGTCGCCGACAATCGGGTGATCGCCAATGGCGTTTTGTAGTCGCTCCATCGCTTTGCGTCCCAGGTCGGCTGAGCGCTCTACGAGGTTCTCGTCGTCGATAATGTCCAAAGTGGTCAGTGCGGCGCGGGCGGTGACCGGGTTCTTTTCGTGGGTGTAGTGGCCGATTGCGAAATCGCCGCAGACATCCAGTTCGTTGCGCGCAATCACCGCCGCGATGGGCAGGACGCCGCCGCCGAGCGCTTTTCCAAGCGTCACGATGTCGGGCACGATGTCGTCATGTTCAAAGGCAAAGAATCGACCCGTCTTGCCCAATCCGGTAGGGATTTCGTCCATGATGAGCAGCGCGCCGTGGCGATGGCATGCATCGTGCACCGCTTTCCAATATCCGGGTGGAGGTGCCACGGGAACGGCCCGCATTGGTTCGGCGATCACGGCCGCGACGTCGCCTTCACGGCCAAGAACGTAGTCGACCATTTTTGCGCAGGCCAATCCGCAGCTATCCGGGCCGGGGTGACCATAGGCACAGTGGTAGCAATGAAACGGCGCCACGTGCTCGGCACCCGGCATCATTGGACCCGCGATATAACTGCGAAACGTCGCTTCGCCACCCACGGAAGCCGCGCCAAAGCCCGCACCATGAAAGGCATCCCAGAAACTCAGAGTCTTGAACCGTCCGGTGGCGGCCCGCGCAATCTTGAGCGCGACCTCATTGGCATCCGACCCCCCCGTTGTGAACAACACCTTGTTCAAATCGTCGGGCGCCAATTGCCCCAGGCGTTCCGCCAGTTCCACCGAAACGCCATTTGTAAAGCGACGCGGAGAAAACGGCAGGTCGTTCAGTTGCGCGGTGATAGCTGCGACCAGACGTGGATGCCCGTACCCGATGTGGTGCACCGAGTTCCCGTGGAAATCCATGTAGCGCCGTCCGGCGGTGTCCTCGATCCAGATGCCCTCGGCCCTCGCGATTGTGGCCACACAGGGTGAAGATAAGGACTGATGTAAAAACGCTTCCGAATCCCGCGCTAACAAGCGTTTTGTCGCTGCATGATCTTCACGCGCAGCCCAATCCGCGCGCGCAGAGCTTGTGTTAGCCTCGCCTTCGGTATGGTGAACCGTATCGGTCTTCTCTTGTTTCAAAATATCCCCGCCGGAGGCTGTGGTTTTTCGAAGAAAAATCTCAACTTAGTTTGGCCAAGGCAGCGAGTATGTCTTCACGTTCGTGAAGAACTTCATCGCTTCGATGACGCCTTCCTTCACACCGTTGCCACTGTCTTTGATCCCTCCGAAAGGAGACATCTCAATCCGGTAACCGGGCTGCTCCCAGATATTGCAGGTGCCGACATCCAAGCCGTTAATGTAGGCGATGGCGCGGTTCAGATCGTTGGTGCACACGCCCGAGGACAGACCAAACTCGGTTGAGTTTGAAATCCGCATAACCTCGGCGTCGTCGTCTGGCACGCGCACAATCGGGATGATGGGCCCGAAGGTTTCTTCCATGACCAGTTCGCTGTCGTGTGGCACCTTATCGACCACAATCGGTGGCAAGAGAGCGCCGTTCCGTCCCGGGTGGTAGAGGATCTCGGCTCCGGCCTCTTCCGCCATAAACACACGTTTCTCAAACAGCTCTGCAGCCGCTGCGTGGATGACGCAGCCCAGTTCTGTCGCCGGATCCTGCGGATCGCCGAACTTGATCTTCTTGGCTTTTTCCAAAACGAGAGGAACGAATTTGTCCGCAACGCTCTCTTGAACCAAAATGCGTTTCACTGCGGTGCATCGCTGGCCTGAGTTACCAGTAGCGCCCGCGACGGCAATCGTCGCTGCCTTATCAAGATCGGCGTCACTCAGGTCATTGCACACGATCAGAGGGTCATTGCCGCCTAGCTCGAGTGCCTGGCGTTTGTAACCGGCTTTATTTGCAATGATTTTGCCAACGGGCACACCGCCGGTGAAGGTGATGATATCGATATTTTTGTTTGTGATCATCTCGTCGCCGATATCTTCGGGCAATCCGGTGACGATCTGGAACATCTCGGGCGGCAGCCCGGCCTCGTAAAGAATATCCGCCAGCGCAATTGCCGTGAGCGGGGTCAACTCGGTTGGTTTGCACACCATGCAATTGTTCGTCGCGATAGAAGGCGCGATTTTGTGGCTGACCATGTTCAGCGGGTGATTGAAGGGGGTGATCGCCGAGATGGCCCTTACGGGTTCGCGTTTGGTGAAAATCTTGCGCTCTTTGCCGTTGTGGGTCAGGTCACAGGAAAAGATCTCGCCATCATCGTTCATCGTCTGAGCGGCCGCGAATTGGTAGACGTCCTGCGCGCGCTTTGTCTCGTAAATTGCGTGTTGGTGACAAATGCCCAGTTCCAGCGTTAGCCATTTCGCCAAGAACTCGCGCTTTTCGCCGATCAGTTCACCGGCGCGCTGGAGGATTTGGCTGCGCTCGTAGCGGCTGAGTTTGGACTTGTAGTTTGCGGCGATCTCGAAGGCTTTGGCGGCGTGTTCTGCGGTTCCGGCGGGCACGGTGCCGATCACTTCGTCGGTGTAGGGATAGTGCACGTTGATCACCTTGTCGGTGAACACAACTTCACCTCCGATGCGCATTCCTTCGTGGCGGATGTCGGTTTTGTCCATTTTATTCATGCGTTTTGCTCTTCCAGGGCTGCTGATTGTGCTGCGTAATAGAACGCATCAAAATTTCGGAGGGTCGGGGCGGTTGGCAGGTCGATTTTCCGGTTAACGATGAAAGGCACGACCTGTTCCGTCAAGCCGCCGTGCGAGCGCAATGGCTCTTTGAGGGCGGCGAGATCGTGGCGGTGGGCCGAGGTGCCGATGGTCATATTTTCAGTCGAGACCATGACGATGTCGCCGATGCGATCCCCGGGCAGTTCAAAGCGTTCGATTGCCTCCTCTTTGGTAAGCACTTCGAGCATTTCGGGAAGCGCTTTGAGGCGGGCGATGATGTCGGCTTGATCGGCCTGGGAGGGCAAGTAGGCTGTGGCGAAGCTGCCCAAGGCCCCGTGGTGGACCACGTAGGGGTCAGTGATAGGCAGAATCACGCGGGCGGCGGCTTTGCCCAACCACTCATCGAGCAAGTCTTGGACATAGATCACGGCGGGATCGCCGTTGGCGTTGTGTTTGGGTTTCATGCCGTGGTCGGCGGTTACGACGATGGCGGCGCCCATTGCGTCGAGCTCGGCCAGGTAACGATCGAACATGGCGTAGAAGTCTTTGGCGCCTTGCTCATCGGGGGCGAATTTGTGCTGGATGTAATCTGTTGTCGACAGATACATCACGTCGGGGTTCCAGTCTTTGAGAAGCTTTACTCCAGCGGCGAAGACGAATTCGGAAAGCTCAGCGGAGTAGACCTCGGGAACGTCCCTTCCGAGCCAGGCGCTGGCGTTGTCGATGCCGTGCTCGGACTTCGTGGTCTCGGCTGCGCGCTCGGAGGAAAACGCAATCGCCCGGTCGTCGTCAAAGCTGAGACCGGCGCCCAAGAGCGCGCGCAGTTTGTCTTTGGCCGTTACAACAGCCACTCGTGCGCCTGCTTCATAGTATTTTGAGAACAGCGTGGGCGCGCGCAGGAAGCGCACGTCGTTCATCATGACCTCTTCGCCAGTATCAGGGTCAAAGAGGAAATTGCCGCAGATGCCGTGCACTGCAGGCGGGCGGCCTGTGGCGATAGACATGTTGTTTGGGTTGGTGAAACTTGGGATCACGGAATGGGCCAGACGGTCTGTTCCGGTTTCGCGAATGCGCTTCAGTGTCGGCATCAGACCTTCGGCGATGGCGACTTCCAAGTATTCGGGCTCGCAGCCATCTAGGCAAATGGCAATCGCGCAGGTCTTGGGGACTGCGTAGGTGCGCTCATTGGCGACGACCTCGTTGGTGATCGGCATGTTGGTTTGGTCCTTATAAAGCGGCAAGTTTCTTGCGTTCGTTCAAAGCGATGGCGGGTGGAGCGGCGCTGACCACTCCCATGTCAGATAGGGCGTCACGGGCGGCTTCCACCACAAGGTTCATAACGTGAGCGTCCATCTGGCCGATACAGCCGATGCGGAAGCTATCAACAACTGTGAGTTTGCCGGGATAGATGATGAAGCCTCGGGCCTTCATTTGATCGTAAAATGCGGAGAATTGAAAAGCCGGGTCAGCAGGGCAGAAGAACGTCACGATGATCGGGCTGAGCCAGCGGTCATCCAGCAGAGTTTCGAACCCAAGCGCGCGCATGCCTGCAACCAGAGCGTCTCGGTTTTGGACGTAGCGCGCGGCGCGGCCCTCGACGCCGCCTTCTTCCGCGTGGGCCTTCAAGGCTTCACGGAAGGCTGCAACCACATGGGTTGGCGGGGTGAAGCGCCACTGGCCGGTCTTGTTCATGGTCGACCATTGCGCCTCAATGTCGAGGCTGAGCGAATGGCAGTTGCCTTTTGCGCTTCCGAGTTCGTCTGCGCGCGCGATGACAAACCCAAAGCCAGGGACACCTTCGATGCACTTGTTCGCCGAGGACACCATCGCCGTATAGCGCAGCGTGGCAAGGTCCATGGGCACACCGCCAAAGGCTGACATGCTGTCGATCAGCAGTTTGCGGCCTGCGGCGTGGGTTGCTTCGGCAATCTCGTCGATCGGGTTCAAAATGCCTGAGCTTGTTTCGCAGTGGATGGCCAGAACATGCGTAATCTCGGGGTCTTCGGACAAAGCGCGGGCGACGTCATCGCCGCGCGGGGGCAGGTAGTCGCCTTTGTCGATCAATGTGTGGGCGCGGTCCAGATACGTCATGGTTTGAGCCGCACGCAGGCCATAGGCGCCATTGGCAAGGACCAGAACTTTGCCGTCTTTCGGCACGAAGGTTCCGAGCATCGCTTCGACGCAATAGGAGCCGGACCCTTGGATTGGGACGCAGTCATAGGCCTCGGACCCCGGCCCGACCAGGTCGAGCAAAGCCGTTCGAATCGCGCGAGTCATGGTGCGGAAATCGTCGTCCCAGCTGCCCCAGTCTCGCAACATGGCTTCTTTAACGGCGAAGGAGGTTGTGAGCGGCCCAGGTGTTAGAAGATAAGGTTCACCCAATTTCGGGGGCGGCAAGGGCGTTGGCATGGAGGGAACCTCTCGTTCGGAATGACGTATAAATGGGTTGCCTTGACGCATATGTAAAATTTTCATTTTATATTGATGTATAATTTTCATGTATGGAGAGTGTCGTGCGTTACAGCCAGCTTCGTGCTTTTCACTTCGTTGCGTTGCATGGCGGGTTTTCGCGGGCTGCCGAAGCTCTCAACCAGACCCAGCCGGCTTTGTCGGATCAGGTGCGCAAATTGGAACAGGCGCACGATACTTTGTTGTTCCACCGTGAGCACCGACAAGTGCGCCTCACTGAGGCCGGTGAGGGGTTGTTTCGGATGACCAACCAGTTCTTCGAACTTGAAGACGGAATTGGCGACTATCTTGGGCGCACGCGTGCTGCGATCCAAGGCAAGCTTCGGATTATGGCCGATTCTGCGATCCACATTACTGACGCGCTCAGACGGTTTCGGTCGGAATACCCTAAGGTTTTTGTCTCGATTGAAAGTGGGAATACGGCGACTATTCTGGCCAAGCTGCGCAACTATGATGCTGAAGTCGGGATCGTTGGTAATTTGGACTCCAGTCCTGACTTGCAGAGTTATCCTTTGGGCAAATCCCCGATTATTGCAGTTGCTGCCAAAGGATTTCTGTCAAAAGGAACGCGGGTGCTTCGTATCGAAGACCTGCCGGATTATCCGCTCGTTTTCCGTGAGAACGGTTCGTATACGCGGCTGATCCTTGAAGGCGTCGCAAAACAGCGCAAGGTGGTTTTGCGTCCTGTCATCGAAGTGGATGGCCGTGAGGCGATGCGCGAGGTAGTGGCCTCCGGGGCAGGGCTTGGCTTTGTCAGCGAGGCCGAGTTCGGGCATGATGACCGACTGGAACGTATTGCGATCCAAGGGATCGAGATAGCGATGACAGAAACCCTGGTTCACCTGTCGATGCGTACCGATGTTCCCGTGATCCGGGCGTTCCTGCGAAGCGTTGGCCCGATTTAGTGGCATGCACAGGCGTTCTGCGCAGGAATTCGGCAGGCGGCATTGTTTTTCAATCGAATTTGGGAATTGCGGCCGGGGCACTTGTAACGTCGCTGAAAAGCGGTTTTGATTTGTTTGGGAAGTGCGGGAACTGGGGAATGCTGCCAACGTGACGGACCGTCCGAATATACTGTTTATCGTCATAGATCAGCTTCGCGCGGATTGCCTTGCTGGCGCTTTGGCCGATCACGTCAATTTGCCAAATTTGCAGGCGTTTCGGGCTGAAGCAGTCACATTCCTCAATCATTACTCGGTCTGCAATCCATGCGGGCCTTCCCGAGCGTCTATTCTGACCGGGCAGTATGCCATGAACCACGGATCGGTGCGAAACGGCACGCCTTTGCCGCATGATACGCCGACGCTGGGGACAGAAGCACGTCGCGCGGGATATCGTCCGATGCTCTTTGGGTATTGCGATATTGCCCATGATCCGCGCCTGCATCATCCCAACGATCCTGACGTCCATACCTACGAGGCTGTTGCGGCCGGCTTTGATGAAGTGGTCGAGATGCGCCTTGAGGAGAGTTTCCCCTGGCGGGCATATCTGAAATCAAGGGGCTATGATCTGCCGCCCTATGCGTCGTTTTACGCGCCGCAAGGCAGTGATCCTTGTGACCCTGCGTTCTATCGGGCTGAAGACAGCGATACGGCCTTTTTGACGGATTGCGTATTGCGTGATCTGGCCGTGCGACCGAAGGGATGGTTTGCGCATGTGACATACATTCGCCCGCATCCGCCTTTTGTTGCACCTGAGCCTTATAATCGGATGTATGACCCCGCGTCGCTGCCGGTGCCCGAGCCAGAAAGTGTCAAACATCCGTTCCTTGATGCGGCCAGACGCAGCAAGACCGCGGAGAGTTGCGTTCAGGGTTTGCCTGACTTGGCAGGAAGTGACGAAGCCGTTGCCAAGCTGAGGGCGCTATACTTCGGGCTGGCGACAGAGGTTGATCATCACATTGGTCGATTGCTCAGCTTTCTTAAAGAAACAGGGCAGTTTGATGATACGATGATTGTTATCACGGCCGATCATGGCGAGACGCTGGGTGATCAGGGGTGCTGGGGTAAGTCGAGCTATCTGGACGCGGCCTTTCATACGCCTCTCATCATCCGTGATCCGGGCAAGCCGCATGGGTACGGTCGCGATGTGACTCAGCCGACCGAATCGATTGATATCACGCCGACGATTTTGACCCGTATCGGGCTTTCCCCGCCGGATACGATGGACGGGCGTGACCTTGGAGTGTTCCTTGAAGGGCGCGTGCCTGAGGGGTGGCGGCAGCACTCTTTTTCCGAGCTGGATTATGGCGACCCGATTTCGGCGACGGACGTGCAGGCAAGCCTTGGTCTAAGAGCATGCGAGGCAAATTTCGCGGTTTTGCGCGATGCCTCCCACAGCCTTGTTCATTTCAACGGTGGTTTGCCCGCAATCCTTTTTGAACACACGGCGGAAGGGGAGGCACGCAACCTTGCCGATCTTCCCGGCGCGGCTGAAAAAGTGCTGATGCTCACGCAACGCATGATGGATCATCGCATGTCCAATCCCGCCGGGCGGTTTGGGCAAACGATGGTTACTGAGGGCGGTGTGAAGAGATCGCCGCGCCATGGGGCGGGCGTTGAAAAAGGCGCAAGTGTTGCAAAAGGTTTACGAGAAAGTGCAAGGTTATGATAGAGATACAAAAGCTGGGCGCTTTCAGGGCGTGCAGCGCGGTTGTCCTGACGGTCTGCAGTTTTGGGGGGCGACATCCAGGTGAAAAGAATTCTTCTCACTTCAAATTGCGAGACGGCGAACCCGCCGCTCGTTTCAAACGATCTGCAAGCGGTCTGCATTTTCCGTGCAATCGCTGACACAAAAAAAACGAAACGAAAACGACTTCGAAAACTGGGAGACAAAATGAAACGGATCTTATTAAGCGGCGTTGCGGTGCTGGCCATTCCGGCGGCAGCCTACGCCAATTGCCCTGCTATCACGATGGCGGATATGGGCGGTGTAGCGGCGGGTGCCTATCCGCAGCAATTCGACCTCATGGAATTTCAAGCGGCCGCCGGTTGCACAATGGAGTTCTCCGAGCATCCTGATATCGCAAACCTGAACGGCCAGATTGTTGGCAATGGCCCATTGGCCGCGGTGGCGGATCGTCTACCGGCAGAGCCGCTGGTCGTGGTGCCTTACGACAGTGTTGGGCGCTACGGTGGCGTCTTGAACGTCCTGTCGAACGCCACAGAAGCGGGCACGTCGGATTTCCTTTCCGTTCGTCACGTAAACCTCGTTCGCTATTCGGATGATCTTCAGACGATCGTGCCGAATATTGCCAAGTCGTGGGAGTGGAACGACGATTTCACACAGCTGACATTCAAGCTGCGCGCAGGCCATAAGTGGTCGGATGGTGCACCATTCACATCGGCTGACGTGGCTTTTTGGCATAATAACCTCATGCTCGACACCAATATCTTCGAAATTCCGAAAGACTACGTTACCGTTGGCGGTGAGACGATGACCGTGGACACACCTGATGATGTTACGGTGGTCTTCAACCTGCCGGCGCCTAAGCCGGGTCTTTTGGCGCACTTTGCCACGCACTTCGGTCAGGGCTTCCAGCCCAAGCACTTCCTCGGTCAGTTCCACCCGGACATCAACGCCGATGCCGACGCCTATGCCCAAAGCCTTGGTTTTGAAAACGGCTATGATGCGATCAAGGCTTATTACGGGAATTCGGACTGGACGGATACGCCGACACCGATGCTTTCGAAGCCTGATCTTGTAGACGGCTTGCCCAAGCACACACATCCGACGCTCGAGAGCCATATCTACATCGCTGACACCACCGAAGGCCGCCGCCTTGTGGCGAACCCTTACTTCCATCAGGTGGATCCAACAGGCCAGCAACTGCCCTATATTGGTGAGCAGGATGAGGTCTATATCAACGACAATGAGGTGCGTATCCTCAAGATCGTGAACGGCGAAGTGGACTACAAATCGCAGTCCTTGCAGCTTGCCTCGGCGCCTCTTCTGTTGGAGAGCCAGGAGAGCGGCAACTATACGGTGCAGCTGAAGCCAGAGATCACCATTGGTGCGTTTGGCTTTAACGTCACGCACGAAGATCCAGCCAAGCGCGCTGTTTTCGGTGACGTATCGTTCCGTGAGGCAATGTCCTTGGCCATCAACCGCGAGCAGCTCAACGAAGTTGGCTTCTTCGGGCAGGGAACACCGATGCAATACACCGGTTTCTCTCCGATGCCGGAGTTCATTGAAGGTGACTGGCAGAACTATATGGCCGGGTATGATCCAGATGGAGCCAATGCTCGTCTTGACGCGCTTGGTATGGCTGACACCGATGGTGACGGTTTCCGCGAATTGCCAAATGGCGAAAAGCTGGTGCTTAACCTGAACTATTCCACACAAGGCATTGCCGGTCAGACCGTTGAACTGGTCAGCCAGTACTGGGCCGACGTGGGCATTCAGTCTGTCGTTAAAGAGGTGACACCGGACGAGTATCGCTCGGCGCAGTCCTCGAACAACCTCGATGTCTCGATGTGGCGCAAGTCACAGCCTTTGGCCATCGTTCTTGGCAACAACGAGTTGTGGGTGCCACCGTTCGAGAACTACTTCGGCAACCGGAACGGCATGCTCTGGGCTGAGTGGGTCGACAGCAACGGCTCGGCCGGTGTTGAACCACCTGCGGATGTCAAACAGTTGATTGCCGACATCAATGCGTTCCAGTCTGCGGATCAAAGCAGCGACGAGTTCAAGATGCTGGGCAACCGGATGGTCGAGAACATGACGAAGAACCTGTACTTCATTGGTACAGTCAACGCGCCGGCGCCTTTGATCAACAACAACGATCTGAAGAACTTCACCGAGTTCAAGACGCACAGCTACGAGTACTACCGCACCTACCCATACCGGGCAACGCAGTGGTGGCTGGACGAATAATTCGTCCCGCTTAAGCTAAAACTAGGTTCGGGCGGGGTGGCTCGCCCGAACCGGACGACAAAGGCCAGCGAAAACAGGACGCGGACAAACCGCGCCGTTTCCAAGACAGGGACGATCTATGCTCCAATTCGCCAAGTTCGTGATGACGCGTGCAATCATGGCATTGATCACGCTGGTGATTGTTTCATTGGTGGTCTTTTCGCTGATGGAGCTGGTGCCTGGCGACTGCGCCGAGCGGTATCTGGCGTTCAAGAACACCCAAGGTTCCAGCATTCAGATTGCCAATGAGCTTGAGGCAGAGCGTGCGCGCCTCGGTCTTGATCGCCCATTTCTTGAGCGCTGGGCCAGTTGGATTGTCGGCGCGTTTCAGGGTGATTTCGGCGATAGCTGTATTCTGCGCGTGGATATTGCCCAGCTGTTGGGCGACAAGTTCTGGATTTCTCTGGCGCTGTGTGTGGCCTCGCTTGCGTTGGCTTACGCCATTGCCGTCCCGGTCGGCATCATCGCTGCAGCATCCTCTAGCGCCTTTCTGAATAACTCACTGCGTTTGTTCAGCTATCTTGGACTGGCGCTTCCGAACTTCCTTCTGGCGCTTATGATCATGCTGTTCGCGACAGTCTATTTCGGCAATACCTTGACGGGGCTATTCTCGCCCGAGTTCCGGGATGCCGACTGGAGTTGGGACAGATTTGTCGATCTCTTGTCTCATGCGTGGTTGCCGATTTTCATTCTTGGATGGTCCGCAACTGCGTTTGCATTGCAGACTGTGCGCGCTCTGATGTCAGACGAGATCGGGAAGTTGTACGTCACAGCCGCGGCTGCGAGGGGTGTTTCGGGCGGTAAGCTCCTTTGGCGTTATCCCGCACGCCATGCGCTTGGTCCGATTGTGAATTCGCTTGGTTTTGATTTGAACCGCATCTTCAATGAGCTTCCCATTGTGGCGCTCATTCTTACGCTGACCGAGGCTGGCGCTTTGTTGATTGAAGCGCTTGCGCGGTCAAACGACCAGCAACTGGCTGGGGCCATCATTTTCTTGCTGACCGCCTCCATCGTGACATTGAACTTTCTAACCGATGTCCTGTTGGCGGTTCTGGACCCGCGCGTTCGCAAAAGCATTATCAGGTAAGCGCCATGACCGATCAGACCACAAACCCCGTCACCGTCAGCAATTCGGATCAGAAGTCCAGGGAGGCCTATTTTACGGCCTCACAGGGACAGTTGATCTGGGCGCGATTCAAAAAACAGCGCGCGGCCATGATCGCCGCAGGTGTGCTGGTGGTACTTTTGCTCTCGGGATTATTTGCCCCGTTTTTATCGCCGTATAACCCGACCGTTGCAGGCAAGAACGATGAGTATACCAACGGTGCACCTCAAATCCCTCAGTTCTGCGACGATGCCGGCTGTAGCTGGCGACCTTTCGTCTATAGCGTCGAGCGCGAGCGCTCGATGGCCACGAATTTCCGCTGGGTGACCACGATCAACACGGATGAACGCAAGTATATTTCGTTCTTCGTGGAAGGGTGGGAATACAAGCTCTTTGGGTTCATTCCGATGGACACGCATCTGTTCGGAGCGCCGGATGGATTTGTGCATCTCTTCGGTACCGACGCGACCGGGAAAGACATCTTTTCGCGCACGCTGCATGCGATTTTGACCTCGATGCAGGTGGGAACAATTGGGGTGTTTATTGCCTTTGTTCTGGCGCTCGTGATCGGAGGGATATCGGGCTATTACGGTGGCTGGATTGATAGCGTCTTGCAGATGATCACGGACGCTGTTCGAACGGTGCCTGCGATCCCTCTCTTTATGGCGGTGGCGGCCTTTATGCCGCCGGAGCTGAGCGCCGAATCGAGGTTCTTTTATATATCTATGATCCTTGGTTTGATCGGCTGGCCCACACTGGCACGGCGGGTGCGCACGCATCTATTGACCGAACGCAATCAGGAGTATGTTCTGGCCGCGCAGCTTTGTGGCGCGTCTTCGGGGCATGTGATCCGGCGGCATCTGTTGCCGAGTTTCACAAGCTACATCATCGTCGATCTGGTGATTTCGTTTCCCTACATGGTGCTTTCGGAAACCGCGCTGAGTTTCATTGGTCTGGGTCTGAAAGACCCAGTCAACAGTTTGGGCGTGATGCTTCAAAACGTGACCAGCGCCGACGTGCTCTTGAATTATCAGTGGTATTTCATACCGGTCTTCTTTTTCATCGCGCTGGTGATGGCATTTGTCTTCGTGGGCGATGGATTGCGCGACGCGGCTGACCCTTATTCGGACAATAACAAATGAGTAATCTGATAACGGTTCAGAATCTGACGCTGAAGTTTCGCACGGATGAGGGTTTGATTACCGCTGTCGAAGACGTGAGTTTTCGACTGCGAAAGGGCGAGGTGATTGGCCTTGTTGGCGAAAGTGGGTCAGGCAAATCCGTAACGGCGAAGGCGTTGATGCATCTCAATGCAAAGAACGCTGTTTACTCGCCGGAATCTAAAATCATCCTTCATACTGATGAGGGTGATGTGGACGTTTTGTCGTTGCACAAGGCCAAGGATATGAAGGTGGTGCGCGGCGGCGCGATCTCGATGATTTTCCAGGAGCCGATGGCAAGCTTCGCTCCTGCCATTACCATCGGAAAACAGATGATCGAGCAATTGATGCTACATTCTGACATGACAAAGGACCAGGCGCGCAAGCATTCCATCGAAATGCTGGATCGCGTCGGAATTTCGGATCCTGACAAGCGGGTCGATCAGTTTGCATTCGAATTGTCGGGGGGCATGCGGCAACGCGCGATGATCGCGATGGCTCTTTCGACCAACCCCAAGCTTCTGATCGCAGACGAGCCGACAACGGCTTTGGACGTGACGATCCAGGCTCAGGTGATTGATTTGATGAAGGATCTTGTCAGCGAGTTTGACATGGGGATCATCTTTATCACGCACGATCTTGGTGTTGTTGCGCAGACGGCGGACTACGTTTCCGTCATGTATTTGGGGCGCCTCATTGAGAAGGGACCTGTGCGTGAAGTGATCCGCGATCCGCGCCATCCTTACACGCAAGGTCTGATCGCTGCCCTGCCCAAACTTGATGATCTGGAGAACCCGCTCTTGCCGATCCCGGGCGATATCCCGTCACCTCTGGAGCGCCCGGCCGGGTGTGTTTTCAACACGCGCTGTTCAAAAATCGTAGGCGACGTCTGCATGTCTGTTTTGCCACCCGATATTAAGGTCGATCCGGTGCATCGCGTTGCGTGTCACATTTACAAAGATGAGGGCGTGGCATGAGCGACGAGACACTCATATCCGCACGCGGCCTGTCGGTTGGCTTTAATATCGGAAAAGGCCTCTTTGATAAGCGCATCCTCAAGGCGGTGGATAACGTCGATGTCGATATCAAGAGCGGTTCTTTTTTCGGGCTGGTCGGTGAAAGTGGCTCGGGCAAGACAACTCTCGGGCGTGCGTTCCTGAAAGCGGTTCCGATCACCGGCGGAAGTGCGACCTACAAAGACGACGAAGTGACCTATGACCTTACCACGCTGGACGGAGCGGAACTGAAGGATTTCCGCAAACGCGCACAGCTGATTTTTCAGGATCCTTATGCGGCACTTTCTCCGCGGATGACGGTGCGCGATATCATCGCCGAACCCTTGGAAGTTATGGGGCTGACAAGCTCGCGGGAAGAAACTGATAAACGGGTTCGCGAGATTGCTGCGAAGTGTCGTCTTAACCTCGAGCATTTGCGTCGCTTCCCGCATGCGTTTTCGGGTGGGCAGCGGCAGCGGATTTCAATCGCACGCGCGCTTGTTTCAGGGCCAAAGTTTGTCGTGGCGGATGAGAGTGTTGCGGCTTTAGACGTGTCCATTCAGGCCGATGTTTTGAACCTTTTGAAAGAGTTGCAGCGCGACCTTGGGATTACCTTCCTGTTCATCAGCCATGATTTATCTGTTGTAGCGCATACCTGTGATCATGTGGCTGTGATGTATCTCGGTCGTTTGGTGGAAAGCGCGACGACCCGGCAACTTTTTGAAGCTCCGCGCCATCCTTATACCAAAGCGTTGTTTTCGGCGATCCCGTCACTGGACCCGGACGACGACAATGCTGCACAAAAGCTTGAAGGTGAGATTCCGTCACCAACAAATCAGCCGCCGGGGTGCAAATTCCACACGCGCTGTCCTTTTGTGATTGATCGATGCAAGGTTGAGGAACCGGTGCTTGAACATGCTGACGGCACCGGACACGAGGTGGCCTGCCATCGGTGGGTTGAGCTTATGGAGCAGAAGGCTCTTTGACGCGGTTTTTAGAAAGCCGGGGCGAGCGCGTGGCTTTCGCGTTACAAGCCTTCAATTCCAATGTGTTGTTGCTTCAAAAAATTACCTGATGTCATTTGGCAGGTTGCGGCGCTGCCATTAACAGGGTTCTGTCAGAAGAAACTGGCTTGAGCCAGACAGGATGGTTTCGTAGCGTCTATGGATGACCAAACCTGATCCATTTCGTTATTTCAAAACGAGCCGAGAGATAATCCGCCTTGCGGTAATGCTGTACGTTCGATTTCCGCTGTCACTTCGCAATGTCGAAGATCTGCTGCATGAACGTGGCATCGATGTAAGCCACGAGGCTGTGAGATTTTGGTGGCATCGTTTCGGCCCCATGTTCGCCGCCGAGATCCGGAAGCGGCGGATCGAGGGGATGAAATCTAGCCGCTGGCGGTGGCACCTCGACGAGATGTTCGTGAAGATAAACGGCGAGCGAAACTATCTTTGGCGGGCCATGGATCATGAAGGCGAAGTCCTGGAAAGCTTTGTCACGAAGACACGAGACAAGAAAGCCGCGTTGAAATTCCTTAAGAAAGCAATGCGTAAGGATGGTCGGCCCGAGGTGATCGTCACGGACATGCTGCGTTCGTACGGCGCTGCGCTGAAAGAGATCGGCGCCGCAGACAGGCAGGAAACAGGCCGCCGGCTGAACAATAGGGCAGAGAATTCTCACCTGCCTTTTCGACGACGAGAAAGAGCAATGCTGCGTTTCCGACAGATGCGAAGTCTGCAAAAATTCGCCGCTGTCCATTCTTCAGTTCACAATCATTTCAACCAGGAACGCCACTTCTACTCACGCGCTTATTTCAAAGTTAACCGCGCCGCCGTACTTGCCGAGTGGCGCGGTCTCGGCGCGGCATAAGGGACAGTCTGGCTGTCCTCGTAGAGACTAGTTCGCATTCGTCTGACAGCACCCGCGCGCACGCCTCTCCCACAAAAAAGGCCCGCCGCTGCGTGCGGCGGGCCGTTTCGTGTTGAATAGTTCGGACTTAGCTTTTGCTATCAGCCGATGAAGAAGCTGGTGCAGCCGCCGGTTTCGGCGCTGCCATGGTGCCCTTGGCACCGCTAAGCGGGTCTTCCTGGCGCTGGACGGACCCTTCGAAGTGGGCACCGCTCTCAATAGCGATTGTTTTATGGATGATGTCGCCTTCAACACGCGCCGTCGATGTGAGGCGGACCTTCAGGCCACGGACCTTGCCGACAACGCGGCCGTTCACGACGACGTCGTCTGCGATGCACTCGCCATTGACGGTGGCGCCTTCGCCGACGGTCAGCAGGTGCGCGCGGATGTCGCCTTCTACTTTGCCTTCGATCTGAATGTCGCCGGTGGTCTTGATGTCGCCTGTGATGTTCAGGTCAGCCGAAAGGACGGATGCAGGGGGCTTCGCCTTGGGGGTAGAAGAGGAGAAGTCTGTTCCGGTTTTTGGTTGATTCATATCGGGGGCCTTTTTCTCAGTGTCTGCCGGGGTGTCCGATTTGGGGCCCGGCTCATTTATCTTGCTTTTAGAAAACATCTCTTGCTGCCTTGATGTATTTCAACGGGTTTATGGGTTTGCCGCCGACGCGCACCTCGTAGTGCAGGTGAGTGCCCGTCGACCGTCCGGTATTGCCCATATCACCGATGCGCTCGCCACGCGAGACCC
>JABDQU010000150.1 GCA_013042105.1 Boseongicola sp. | reverse complement strand
ATCGACATTCACACCTTCTTCGGCGGCTGCGCGATAATAGGCTTTCAGCGCAAGTTCGTATTCCCCCGAGGCCATCAGGCGATGTCCTACCGTCAAGCCATCGACAAACCCGGCTTCGGTGATGCCCTCTGCGCTGGTGGTGGGCGCAAACGGACTATCGGCGGCCTGTTGCAGACCGCCGGTTTCCTCACAGGCAGTCAGGAGAGCCAAAGCGGCACTCCCGACGATTAGAACCCTGAGATGCATTTTGCCCCTTAGAAGTTTGCCTGAGCCAGTGTCTGTGCAATGCCGTAGATCGATGGACCAATCAGAATGATCAAAAGTGGAGGCACTGTAAGCATCATTGTGGCAAGGGTCATCTTGGTAGGCAACTTGTTTGCCTTCTCTTCGGCTCGCATGACCCGTTTATCGCGCATTTCGGACGCATAAACCCGCAGAGCTTCGGCGATTGAGGTACCAAAGCTGGCGGATTGGATCAAAACGGTCACAAAACTGGCCACGTCTGCAACGCCAGCACGCTCGGACATATCGCGAAGCACTTGCTGTTTATCTTTGCCGGCCTTCATTTCGTGGGCAACAATTTCGAATTCGTCCGCAAGGGCAGGGAAGCCTGCACGGATTTCCTTGCTGACCCGAATGATCGACTGATCAAGAGACTGACCGGCCTCAACGCAGACAAGCATCATGTCCAGCGCATCCGGGAAGCCGTTGGTGATCTCTTCCTCGCGCTCGGCCTGTCGACGTGTGACCCAGTATTTCGGGAGCATGTAACCCGCACCACCCGGAATAACGACCGAGAGGATGAGAGCTTGGGTTGTCGGCTCACCGGTTGCGCTGCTGTAGATGGCATAGAGAATGCCAAGGCAGAGAAATGCGATCCCGAGAGCAAATTGCAGGAAGTGATAGGTGCGCACCGCGTCTTTGCCGCGATACCCGGCCTGAAGCAGCTTGAGGGCAACTGCGGAGTATTCCTGTTCATCCTGCGGTTCCAGAAAGCCCGAATATTTCTCAAGCTTGGCGCCTTTGCCTTTGCCGGTACGAAGACGCTTCTTGCCATCGCCTGCATCGGGTTCTGCGCTCGCCTGTGCGGCTGCACGAAGTTTATCGAGCGGGTCGTGCTGTTTCTTCAGCAGTGTTGGCAGCGTCAATAGGACCAGAAAGAGTCCAAGAACACCAATGACCAAAAGGGGGCCAAGTTCCCCAAACTGCTCTGTCAAAAGGGTATTCGCCGTGTCGTAGAGTTCGAAAATCTTGTCCATGAGGCTTATACCTTAATGTTCACAAGGGCTTTCATGACGAACACGTTCACCACGAGAAAACCTGCGACGACCAGACAGGCCGGAATGAAGACGGCTGTCTCTTTGACGTCGTCATAATAGTTGGGCTGGATGACGTTAATCATCACGAGCGCACCAATTGGGAAGACGGACAGGAACATGCCCGACCATTTGGCTTCCGCGGTGATCGCTTTCACACGGCGGAACAGTTTGAAGCGTGCGCGGATAACCTGTGCCAGACCGTGAAGGATTTCGGCCAAGTTACCACCCGAGGTTTGCTGGATCGTCACGGCAACCGCGAGGAAGCGCAAATCCTGCATATCAAGGCGTTCGGCCATGTGTTTAAGGGCTTCGCCCACATCACGTCCATAGGCGCTCTCGTCCGAGATCACGCCCATTTCCGAGCCAAGCGGGTCGGGGACTTCTTTGGCAACGATCTGAAGCGCAGAAGTGAAAGGGTGACCCACGCGCAAAGAGCGGACCATCAGTTCAACGGCATCGGGCAGTTGTTCCTCGATCATGCCGAGGCGCTTTTTGGCGGTGTTGTTGACCCAGACGAAAACCGCGCCGACGCCCATGATCACAGACAAAACTGCGCGGATCACGAAGGACGCGGTGGTTCCGAAAGTCAACAGGAAGAAGGACACAACGGTCAAAATCCCCATCACCATAATCAACTGGCTGGGGGTGAAGGCGATGTTCGCTTTTTGCGCTTTCTCTGCAAGAATCGAATAAAGCGGGATGCTTTTCGATTTCATGTGTTGGGACATTTCCTTGCGGAGTTGTTCCAGCACTTGTTCGCGGCCGGCGCCGCGCTCGAGCATTTCAAGGCGGCGGTTGACGCGGCTATTCAGGCTGATCGATTTGCCAAAAACCGTCAGATAGATACCCTGCACGAGGGCCAGAACAGCCAGGAAAATAAGGCCATAGATAATCGGTTCTGCACTAATAACCATGTGCTGTTACTCCGCCGCGAAGGGTTCAAAGATATTCGGGGGAAGATCGTAGCCCCACATGCGGAACCGCTCCGAGAAGTGGCTGCGCACGCCGGTCGCCGTGAAGTGACCGATGATTTTGTTGTCGGGTGTCAGACCTACGCGCTGGTAGCGGAAGATCTCCTGCATCGAGATCACTTCGCCTTCCATGCCCGTCACTTCTGTGATCGAGACCATGCGACGCGAGCCGTCCTGCAAGCGCGAGGCCTGCACAATGAGGTTCACAGCCGAAGAAATCTGAGCGCGCGAGGCTTTCAGCGGCATTTCGATGCCTGCCATCGAGATCATGTTCTCCAGACGCGACACACCATCTCGCGCCGAGTTGGCGTGGATCGTGGTCATTGATCCGTCGTGACCTGTGTTCATCGCCTGAAGCATGTCGATGACTTCTTCGCCACGCGTCTCACCCACGATGATGCGGTCGGGACGCATACGAAGCGCGTTTCTGAGACAATCGCGCTGGGTCACAGCGCCTTTGCCTTCAACGTTCGGCGGACGGCTTTCCATCCGGCCGACATGCGTTTGTTGCAGCTGAAGTTCCGCCGTATCCTCAATCGTCAGGATACGTTCATCGTTGTCGATGAAGGATGACAGCGCGTTTAGGGTCGTCGTTTTACCGGAACCGGTACCACCGGAGACGATAACGTTCAGACGGCAGGCGACAGCGGCTTGAAGGTAGGCGGCCATTTCCTCGGTGAAGGCACCAAAATTGACCAGATCATCAATCGCCAGTTTCTCTTTCTTAAACTTACGAATGGAAACGAGCGAACCGTCGACCGCGATTGGCGGCACCATGGCGTTGAAACGCGAACCATCTGCCAGACGGGCGTCAACGTAGGGGTTCGATTCATCGACACGACGACCAACGGCCGACACGATCTTGTCGATGATCCGCAGAAGGTGGCGCTCGTCTTTGAACGTGGTATCGGTCAGTTCAAGTTTGCCCGAGCGTTCCACAAATACCTGTTGTGGCCCGTTAACCAGAATATCGTTGACGGTGTCGTCTTTCAAAAGTGGCTCAAGCGGGCCAAGGCCCGTGACTTCGTCATAGAGATCCTGATTGAGCGTCTGGCGCTCTTCACGGTTCAAGACTACGCCCATCTCGTCGAGCGCTTCGCCCGAGATCGCGACGATTTCAGCGCGCAGGTCGTTTTCAGTCGCGGATTCCAAAGCGCCGAGGTTCAGGTTGTCGAGCAAGCGCTTGTGAAGCTCCAGCTTGATGTCCCCAAGGCGTTCTTTGCGCTTCTTTTCCTTATCGACCGGTGCCACCTGCGTCGGAATGCGACTCATCTGACGGCGCTTGCCCTGAGGCTCTTTCGCAGCGACTGGAGCCGCTTCTTTGGCAACTGGCAAGTCGGCCTGTCCACCGGGAATGCTCTTTAGATCTGGCGTGCCGGGTTCCCCACCCTGGCCACCGGTTTTCTTATATTTTGAAAACAACGGCTTGCTCCTTGTTCACTCAAACGCCTTCGACGGCTTCGAGGTTTGTTTCGTGGACAGAATCTGCGAGTTTCTGAATTTCTTTGCGCAACGGGTTCTTGGTCGCCACTTCGCTCAGTGGGACACCGTGGTCGTTTGATTGCACAACCTGACGGCCCCCGTCCGGCATCAGGACTTCGATCTTGATGTCGAGGCTTTCTGCCATGCGTTTCACACGGCTTTTGCCGGTGAGGTCGGTGAATTTGGGTGCGCGATTGAGAACATAGCGCAGTTTGTTGACGGGAAGTTCTTCGCCCTTAAGTGCGCGGATCATGCGCAGCGTGTTCTGTGCCGAGCGCATGTCCAACTCGGTCATTGCGAAGTAGACGTGGGCGGCATTCAGAACAGTTTCCGTCCACATCACCACGTTGTGTGGCATGTCGATAACCACATAGTCGAAATTCGTGCGGGCCACTTCGACAAGTTTTTCGACGTCTTCCTGACTGATCATGTCCAGTGGGATCAACTCACTCGGCGAGGTCAGAACGTGCAGTTTGTCATTGAACGTGAGCAGCGCTTGCATGAAGCTTTCGCTGTCCATGGAAGCCGTGTCCTGCAAAAGCTCGAAGACAGCTTCGCGGCGAGGGAGGTCGAGGTAAGTCGAAACCGAACCGAATTGAAGATCGAGGTCCAGAAGACATACGCGGGGATTTTCCCCGTCAACTTCGAGATTGGCGAGTTCCCACGCGAGATTCACGGCGAAGGTTGTGGTCCCTGTTCCGCCCGCAAGTCCCTGAATAGGAAGAACGACACCGTCACGATCTCCGGTGGCTTTGATCTTGGTGCGCATCGCATCGGGGACCTCTTGCGAGGCCATTTCCGCGGTGCGGCGCATGCGCTCCAATGCGTCGTGAAGTGCGCCATCCGGAAGCGGGTAGGGCACGAACTCGGATGCGCCGAGCTTCAGAAGCTGGTGAAGCGCGATCGGGCTGACTTCTTCGGCAATAACGATAACTCGAACGTCTTGAGATACCGCGAATTTCACCAGATCACTGACGATATCAATGTTGGTCTCGTCTTCCTGATCAATTGCAATTGCCACGAACTCCAGTGAGTCCGCCTCAGATTGCTTTAAGAAGAGTTCTGCATCCTCAAATGAGAGATCGCCCCAGCTTTCACCGCACTCAGCTTCCATATCTTCAATGAGAAGATCGAAATTCTGAACATCTCGGCTGATTGTGCAGGCACGAATTGGTGCTGCCTCTTCCTGTAATGCCGCGTTGCTCGTCATACCCTACGTCCTTCGTTTCCGGCTCGGGTCCGAACCACACGGAACCCACCAATCCGGTTGAAAAATGGCACCCAAACCGGGCGCACAGTTTTCCCTTAGAGAGGACATTGACCATCAATACGGGCGACATTGTGGCCAAATAATCGTAATTATTCGGTATTCTGCGACGGTTGAATCAAAAAGGGCGGCCATTGGCCGCCCTTTGAAACAATGATTTTGGCCTTTTTAGCCGCCGATTTCGGCAAGCCCGCCACCAAGTGCGGATGGTGAGCGTGCGCTGGCAACATATTCGCGGAAGATGATCTGAGCATACTTTCCGTTCAGGACCATCGGTGCGTTTTCAACGACGCCCGAAACTTCCGTGACCGTACGGCGATTGCGACGCTCGCGATCGTCAGTGGACACTGCAAGCCGCGTTTCGCCGAAGGACACAAGTGCCTTCAAACGCGCGCGGTTGACGCCCTGGCTGACCAGGTAGTTCACGACCGCATTTGCACGACGCTGACCCAAAGCCTGGTTGTAAGCGTTTGAGCCAACTGCATCAGTGTGCCCGAAGACGCTGAAGCGGATTTCCGGGAACTGACGGATCCAGTCTGCCTGCTCGCGCAAGATTGCCTGTGCATCCGCATCAAGGGTCGATTTGTCGAACTCAAAAGTCACCATTGTGGGAACTTCCGCCGTGAACCGCTGATTGAGGTTCGCAAGGAACGTCAGATCACCGTTGTGGATCTGCGTGTTGTTCATCGTTGGGTTGCCGAAGCCACCCTCGTCGATGAACGATCCTGCTTCAGAGTTGAAGCTGTCAAAGGCAGGGCCTTCGCCACAGGCTGTCAGAGCGAGCACGCTTGCTCCGACCATCAAGGTTTTGATCTTAAAGGTCATATCTCTCACTCCATCACGTAGCCGTAGGAACCGCCAAAGTCCTGCTTGGCAACTTCAGCTGCCGCGCCGGAGCGGGGTGCACCCGCAGGACGTGCAGTCTGACCAAAGAGGAACAGCTCAGATTCCGTTGGGATACGAATGCGGTCTGTTGGAAGGGCAAGCGCTTCACCACGGGTCGGTGTCACAAGATGCGGTGTAATGATAACCACAAGTTCTGACTGATCCCGCTGGTAGTTTGCACTGCGGAACAAGGCTCCGAGGATTGGGATGTCACCCAACCAAGGCACCTGCGCTGCAGAGTCTGTGAAGTCATCCTGCAACAAGCCAGCGATTGCAAAGCTCTGTCCGTCCAGCATCTCAACGGTCGTCTGGGTTTCGCGGACGTTAAATCCGTTAACCTGGAAGCCCGAGTTCGTCACGGAAGTTCCGAGATCGATCGAGGAAACTGCGGCGTTCAGTTCGAGGTTGATACGATGTCCATCGACTACGCGTGGAATGAACGAAAGCTGCACACCGTAAGGTCTGTAGTCGATCGTGACCGCGCCATCGTCGCCGGAAATCGGGATCGGATACTCGCCACCCGCAAGGAAGCTGGCTTCCTGACCGGAAAGTGCTGTCAGATTTGGCTCTGCCAGCGTGCGCACGAGGTTTTTGGTTTCAAGTGCTTCAAGCAACACACCAAAGCCGACGCTGCCGACATCAAAGCCGATGCCGAATTGACCAACAGCCGTGTTGTCGAGGTTCAGGACCGTCGATGCCGGGTCGCCAAGATTTGTACCAGCAACGAGCGAACCTGCTCCTGCAGCTGCCGAGACGACCGCGTCACTACCTGCCTGAATAATGTTCAGACCGGCTGAGAGGTCCTTGATAATGCGACGCTGAACTTCGGCGAACCGAACTTTGAGCATCACTTGCTGTGTTCCGCCAACCATCATCAGGTTGGATACGCGATCAGGCGCATACCGGTTTGCAAGATCAAGGGCCCGGTCGAGACGTTCGATCGAGGACACGACACCTGACAGAACGATACCATCATTTGCTGTGCGAACCTCAATGGCTTCCCCTGGAAGAATTTGGCGCAGACGTTCTTTGAATTCTGCGACGTCCGGGGTGACCTGAACTTCGACGTTCGTAATAAGCCGTCCGTCTGGACCAAGGAGCGTCAGGGTTGTGCGACCAGGCGCTTTACCCAAAACATAAATTGTCCGGTCCGACAGCGTGGAAATATCCGCGATGCCAGGATTGGCGATTGAAAGTTCGGCGAATGGGTTTTCAGCTTCAACCACCACTGCCCGGTTCATTGGAACCTGAAGTGCGGACGAAACCTCCCCCTGCATCACCGTCAAAGACTGAGCCCCACCCTGGGACA